>NZ_VOZL01000025.1:0-36496 GCF_013419805.1 Acinetobacter sp. YH12058 | reverse complement strand
TCAATCAATCAGTAAAAATCCACACAAGTTGTTCTTCATAATCTCTTAATGATCTTCTCGATGCTTCGTCAGCATCAAGCTAGGTCGGCTATATTACGCTTTATTTCTAAAGTGTCAACTGGTAATTCAAATTATTTTAAACTTTCTTTCTAAAACCCAACTCAATCATTCTTAACCAAGTCATTGTTTTATCAGAAGTTTTAATCTTCATCACCGCCGATGGATGTGCATTATAGGGCAAATATTTCGCCTTGCAACCCCTCTTTTTAAGTTTTATAAGTTTTTTAGTCCGAACGGTTATTTATTCGGCAAAATCATTTAGATCTGTATTATTCTTGCTCAAAATTAGCAGTATGCTTATTTTCCAATATTAGCTACACTACTTTTATGTTCATTCGTGTTGTATTGAAATGACTCAAAATTTAAAAATAATAACCTTGCTGTCATTTGTAGCAATGCAAACACCTATTTTGTATGCTGCACCTGCATCAAATCTTTATAACACTACATTCTCCATTTTAGCGTATGCAAAATGGCAAGCTAGCACGCCCAAACTTTGTGTCGTAAATCAAGATAATATTGCACAACAATTCAAAAAACATGCCCCATTACATAATAAATATGACATTCAACCCATTCAAAGCCATGAAATATCTAAAAGTAATTGTCAAATATTAATTTTTTCTACGCTTTCTGCTGCACAAGAACAACATACCTTAAATACTCAAGTTCGATTTCCAGCCCTATCTATTAGTTTAAACAATCTGGAATGTGAAACTGGCAGCGCTTTTTGTCTTTATAAAAAAAATGATAACTATGCTTTTAAAGTCAACATGGAAAGCTTGACTCAATCTCAAGTGCATATTGATCCGCGTGTATTACTGCTTGCAAAAACATCGGAGTCAAACTCATGAAGCAGTTATACACTCCAATTACCTTGCATCAATTATTCACACGCGCACAACTCACTATCTTTGCTCTGACTTTTACAATTTGTTCAATGATTTTTCTGGTCATTTCAACCTACACCATGAACACCTTCGCAAAAAATAGTTTGCAAAGTTTATCTGCAGCATTAAATGAACGTATTCAACCGGCTGTTGTATTCAATGACCAAATAACACTGAACGAAATTCTGTCTGAACATACGCAGCGTTATTCTATTCGTTCAATTGAAGTACGCTCACCTAAACAGACACGTATTGCCTTTATTGAACAGCAAGGTCTAGAGCATTTTTCAATTCAGGCTTTATTGGACTATCTGTTTTTTAATCATCCTGTTCGGCTGAGTATTGACCATAATCAGCAAAACTATGGTGAGTTGGTGGTGTATGGAAACTCTAGTGACTTGGTCAGTTTTTTTTATAAAATCGTTTTAGGATTAATTTTCGGTTTTATTTTGCTTTTAATTGCTGTGTTTTGGTCAATTAATTCAATTTATCAATATCTCATGCAATCTTTAAGTTCTATTGTCAGCTCGGCACAGGAGATCAGTGCACAAAAAAATTATAAGCTGCGCGTTTCAAGTTCAGATATTCAAGAACTTCATGAACTGAGTTATGCCTTTAATGGCTTACTCAATGAGATTGAACAATCCCATAAGAATTTATTGGTTGAAAATCATAAACTGCAATTTCAGTCGCAATACGACAATTTAACGCAGTTGCCAAATCGTAATTATTTTTATGAAACACTGTTTAAGCTATTTACCCAGCCTTCTGCTACGGCTGCAGTATTTTTTTTAGACATTAATAACTTTAACCAAATCAATAACCAATTTGGGCATTTGACGGGCGATAATATTTTACGTGATTCATCACATTGTCTAATTCAGATTTTGCCCTCACATGCGTTTGTTGCGCGTTTAGGTGGCGATGAGTTTGCAGTAATCTTAACTGGCTCACACTCCACTGCAGAATTAGAGGATTATTGTCAAAAGATTCATGCTTGCTATACCTCTACATTTAAGTATGAACAGCAACAAGTTTCCTTAAATGTCAGTATTGGCGTAGCATTGATTGAATATGCAAAAACTCCTGAAAATTTAATTGCCGATGTCGATCGCGCAATGCTCAAAGCCAAACGTGATCAATCAAAATGGTATATTTCACCTCAATCAAACAATAAACAGGTTCCTTATGCTTAAAAAAGTTCTGATCGGCACACTTATTCTTGTTATGGTTTCACTCAGTGCTTGCATGAGTTTGGGGAATGTCAGCTATAAGCAGGCGCGCATGCTAAAACAAGAAGGCTTTATTTTAAGTGATGATGGCTGGACCTTAGCCCTGCCTGAACGCTTGTTATTTGGTTTTGATGAATACGCCATTCAAAATAGCCAAAAAGAACGCCTCAACCAATTGGCACAACAGCTGCATAAATATGACTTGGATAAACTCAAGTTTATTGGTCACACAGACAACGTAGGTTTAGCCAGCTACAATCAAACCCTATCGGAAAAACGCGCCCAAAATGTGGCTCAGATCTTTTTAGATCAGGGTTTTGAAAGAAAAAATATTCAGGTGATTGGACGTGGTGCAACACAACCAATGGTAAGCAATGACACACCAGCAAATCGTGCCACCAACCGACGCGTCAATGTGACGATTGTGCCTTAATAAAAAAGACACTAAAACTTTTCTTATATTGAGCCTCATTCTTGAGGCTTTTTTATGCTGACCAATAACTAATACGAAATCAATTTTAAACCAACAAGGCTTTCATAAATTTCAGGCATAAAAAAACCGCTTAACGCGGTATCTTTATTGACTTAACCATTTCTACTTAGTATCTGTTCTATTTAGAAAATGGTCGGAGCAGTAGGATTCGAACCTACGACCCCCTGGTCCCAAACCAGGTGCACTACCAGGCTGTGCTATGCTCCGTTTATCTCTCAAAGAGATTGGGGTGAATGACGGGATTCGAACCCGCGACAACTGGAATCACAATCCAGGGCTCTACCAACTGAGCTACATCCACCATTATGTTTGGTTCTTTTATACCAAGCTACCAAAAAATGGCGCGCCTGACAGGATTCGAACCTGTGACCATCCGCTTAGAAGGCGGATGCTCTATCCAACTGAGCTACAGGCGCATGACCGATGATACATAATATCATGCGATACGTTGCCTTGAAGAATTGGTCGGAGCAGTAGGATTCGAACCTACGACCCCCTGGTCCCAAACCAGGTGCACTACCAGGCTGTGCTATGCTCCGATTCATCTCAGCTTTTTGTGTATCGCACATCGTGCGGTACGGTGTGCATTCTAGGCGCGACGCCCGAAGACGTCAACACCTATATTTAAAAAAAATTAAAAAAAAGCTTCAACCGTATATTTATCAAGCATTTTTGATATTTTTCAATCAATTTTAGCGTTTTAAGCTCGCACTGAAATTCAACATACGATCTAGTGGTAATTTAGCACGTTCTGCCATGGCAGGTTCAACGAATACTTCTTGATCACCTGTTTGCAATACATGCAAAATTCCATCCAATTCATTCATCGCCATCCACGGGCAGTGTGCGCATGAACGACAGGTTGCACCCTCACCTGCAGTTGGTGCTTCAATTAGAATTTTATTTGGTACAGCTTGCTGCATCTTGTAGAAAATACCGCGGTCTGTTGCCACAATTAAACGCTCGTGTGGCAAAGTTTTTGCCGCTTGAATAAGTTGCGAGGTACTGCCCACCGCATCAGCTACATCAACAACTGATTCTGGTGATTCTGGATGCACCAAAACTGCTGCATCCGGATACATGGCTTTCATATTGGCTATACCGCGTGAACGGAATTCTTCATGCACAATACACGAACCATCCCAAAGCAGCATATCTGCGCCAGTTTTCTTTTGAATATAGCGTCCTAAGTGCTGATCTGGCGCCCAAATGATTTTTTCACCTAAGCTATCGAGATGTTCAATAATTTCAACCGCACAGCTTGAGGTAACGACCCAATCTGCACGCGCTTTTACCGCAGCCGATGTATTGGCATAAACCACGACTGTATGATCAGGATGCGCATCACAGAAGCGGCTAAACTCATCGACAGGACAACCCAAGTCCAGTGAGCAAGTTGCTTCTAAAGTTGGCATAAGAATGGTTTTTTCTGGCGATAAAATTTTGGCAGTTTCGCCCATAAATTTTACACCAGCTACGACCAACGTGGTTGCCGCATGATCACGACCAAAACGTGCCATTTCCAGTGAATCTGAAACACAGCCACCAGTTAATTCTGCCAGTTCCTGTACTTCAGGATCGCAGTAATAATGAGCAACCAAGACAGCATTGCGCTTTTCGAGTTCTGCTTTAATTTGCGCAAATTTTTCCTGCTTGGCTTGCTCACTCAAATGATGTTCTTTGGTTTCACCCAAGCGATCTAAATGCGCCTGCACAATTGATTTGGCTTCATTGGCAATTAAATTGGTCGCATCATTCATAACAACGTCTTCTCTATCTTCATGCTTGCCCGAACACAAGCTTACTCAAGTCACTGATGATATGGGGGCAATTTACTCATTCACCAGCCCTTTGCCGATTGAATGCTAAAAAAGCCTCACAACGGAGGCTTTATCACTCAATTTGAATTTTTACGAACGGTAATCCGCGTTGATCTTGACATAATCGTAAGACAAGTCACAAGTATAGACTGTATCTGTCGCTTGACCACGTCCTAAATTTACACGAATGGTCATTTCGGTTTGTGCCATGACTCGCGCGCCCGCTGCTTCGGTATAGTCGGCAGCAGCACCGCCATCTTTGCAAATTTGCACATCATCCAACCAAACCTGAATTTTTTCAACGTCTAAATTTGGCACGCCTGCATAACCAATTGCAGCAAGAATACGCCCCCAGTTTGGATCTGAGGCAAAAATGGCCGTTTTTACCAATGGTGAATGTGCAATGCTGTACGCAATATCACAACATTCTTGGGTATTGTCACCATCTTCAACACGTACCGTAATGAATTTTGTTGCACCTTCACCATCACGGATAATCAGTTGAGCCAAACGCAACATCACACGATTCAAAACATCTAATACCACAGCATAACGCGGGTCATTTTCGCTGCAAATTTCAGTGCCACCCGTCTGACCAGTCGCCACCAAGATACATGAATCATTGGTCGAGGTATCGCCATCTACAGTAATACGGTTAAACGATTGTTCTACGCTGTGTTTGAGTAATTGCTGCAAGATGTCACGTTGAATTGGTGCATCGGTTGCAACATAGCTAAGCATGGTCGCCATATTTGGGCGAATCATACCCGCACCTTTAGAAATGCCTGTCATGCTATAAGTAATACCATCTAACTCAAACTGCTCAGATGCACCTTTTGGCGTGGTATCTGTGGTCATAATACCTGTCGCAGCATCATGCCAAGCATCCTCACGTAACGATGCCAGCGCAGGCGCTAAACCAGCAACCAAGCGCTCAATCGGCAATTGCTCACCAATCACACCTGTAGAAAATGGCAAAACTTCTTGGGTAGATACACCTGCCAATTCAGCCAATTTGGCACAGGTGATTTCTGCATTTTGCATACCCAATTTGCCTGTACCCGCATTGGCATTACCTGTATTAATGACCAAGTAACGCGGATTGCCCTGAGCTAAATGTGCTTTGGACACATACACAGGTGCAGCGCAAAATGCGTTTTGAGTAAAGACACCCGCCACATTTGAGCCTGCTGCAAATTCAAAAATAACCAGGTCACGTCGGTTCTGATAACGCACATAAGCCTCTGCTGAACCAATTTTTACACCTTTGACCACATGCATGTGTGGCATAGAGACGTCACCAACTGCCATTTTGAAATTTCCAGTACAAATTTGAGAATGTCACAGCTTAGTGGAAATTGAAGAAAAAATCGAGCATCCACCCTGCTTGATTCAACTTTTGTTAATACACAAGGTCATATATAAAAAACCAGCCCGTATGGACTGGTTTTAATCTTCAATATAATGCATCAGCAACTAAAATTATACTGATTGAGCCTATTTGGATTATGGCGTAGTCGCAACCACGGTTTCACCCAATAAAGCCTGTTTTGCACGTTCTTGACTTGCTGCAGATAAAGCAGGATTTGCAGCCACAATACGATTTACATTGGCAGCATTCACAGGTGCAATCGCTGCAGTATGCAACACGATTGGACGCTGATCTGGATTGGCAAAGGTATAACGAATACCTGTGCGTGGGCTTGCCACAGTCACGTGACCATTATCCACTTGTACCTGTGCAGTGGTCGCACCCACAGCAGCTTGAACTTTTGCAGGAGTTGTCGTTGTTGCCGCATTTGCAAATGCGAAAGTAGGCAAGCTCAAGGCAACAATCATTAAAGGTTGTAATACTTTTTTCATTTTTTGTTCCACACATGGATATTGCATGTGCAACTAAATAGCATTTAATTCCAAAATCTGCAAATGCTATACACATCTTGCAAAACTATTACCACAAAGATTTTGCGCCCCAAAATACAAAAAGCAGAACCAAAGTTCTGCTTAAGTTGTAACAAGTCAGGTTTAGATTTTACCGTGACACTGTTTATATTTCAGTCCTGAACCACATGGGCATGGCGAGTTACGGCTCGCAGGCGCAACAACAGTTTGCTCAGCAGCACTATACTGTGGTTCTGATTCAAAGGTTTCGCCCGTTAAACCGTCTACATCAGCATGTGAAAGATTAAGCTGCATCGCTTCTGCTTGCGCTTGCTGTTGAGCTTCCATCGCTGCCAATTCTTCAGGTGTTGGGACATGCACACGCGAAAGATCGGTCACGACATCGGCTTTAATCACACCCAACATATTCACAAATAAGTTAAAGGCTTCTTTTTTGTACTCTTGCTCAGGGTTCTTTTGTGCATAACCACGTAAATGAATCCCTTGACGCAAATAGTCCATAGCCGCCAAATGATCTTTCCAATGACGATCAAGTGAACTGAGCATAAAGTGGCGTTCTAACATCGCTGCAGATTCATCACCCATTTGCTCACGACGTGCACGATAACGTGTGACAATTTCATCGGCAATACGTTCTACTAAAGCTTCTTCATCTAGGCGACGATCATCTTCAAGCCATTGGTTAATTGGTAATTCGATACCTAAATCATCACGCAAGGCACGCTCTAAACCATCAATATCCCATTGGTCATGAATTGATTCTGGTGGAATATAATTGGCGATCATACCTGTGACCACTTCACGGTGCATTTCTTCAATATAGTCTTGCAGCGTGCTTTCTGCCAGAATATCATCACGCTGTGAATAAATGATCTTACGTTGTTCGTTGTTTACGTCATCGTATTTCAACAAGTTTTTACGGATGTCGAAGTTACGTGCCTCAACTTTACGCTGTGCATTTTCGATAGAGCGTGACACCATTTTGTGTTCAATCGCTTCATCTTCCTGCAAGCCCATAGCACGCATCATTGCTACAACACGATCACCTGCGAAAATACGCATTAAGTCATCTTCAAGTGACAAATAGAAACGTGACACGCCTGGGTCACCCTGACGACCTGCACGACCACGCAACTGGTTGTCAATACGGCGCGATTCGTGACGTTCTGAACCAATAATGTGTAAGCCACCTGAACTTAACACCATGTCATGGTTTTGTTCCCACTCTGCCTTTAAACGCGCTTCATCTTCAGGAGTTGGGTTTTCAATTTTGGCTAGCAGGGCTTTCCAGTTACCACCTAGCAAAATATCTGTACCACGGCCTGCCATGTTCGTGGCAATAGTCACCGCACGTGGTGAGCCTGCTTGCGCAATGATGTCAGCTTCGCGTTCGTGTTGCTTCGCATTTAACACTTCGTGCTGAATACCCGCTTCACGCAGTTTGTCCGATAAAATTTCCGAAGCTTCAATGGTTGCGGTACCAATCAAAATTGGCGCTACACCCGCTTCATGCACACGCTGAATTTCTTGAATAATTGCGTTGTATTTGCCTGCACGGTTTAAATAAATCAAATCGTTCTGGTCATTACGAATCATTGGGCGGTGGGTTGGAATAATCACCACATCCAAACCATAAATTTCTTTCATTTCTGCAGCTTCAGTATCTGCAGTACCCGTCATACCCGATAATTTTTTGTATAAACGGAAATAGTTCTGGAAAGTTGTGGTCGCTAAAGTTTGGTTTTCAGGCTGAATTTCTAAGCCTTCTTTGGCTTCTACCGCTTGGTGCAAGCCTTCTGACCAGCGACGGCCAGGCATGGTACGACCTGTGTTTTCATCGACAATAATCACTTCACCATCATGGATGATGTAATGCACGTTGCGTTGATACAAGAAGTGCGCACGAATAGCTGCAGATACGTGATGCACCAAATTTAGGTTAGATGCAGAATACAGACTTTCTCCTTCTGCCAATAAACCCATTTGAATTAATTCATTTTCTACCGTTTCATAACCAATTTCGGTCATTTCTACAGTGCGTTGTTTTTCATCAATCCAGAAGTGTCCGCCATCTGCTACTTTTTCTTCTTTTTGCGCATGCAATTTTGGCGGAATGGTGTTGATTGCCGCATATAACTGCGATGAGTCATCGCTTTGACCAGAAATGATTAATGGGGTACGTGCTTCATCAATTAAGATCGAGTCCACTTCATCAATAATGGCATAAGTCAGGCCACGCTGTTTTTTCTCACTCAGCGAGAACACCATGTTGTCACGCAAGTAGTCGAAACCAAATTCGTTATTGGTACCGTAAGTAATGTCTGCACGATAAGCCTGTGCTTTTTCAGTCGGGTCTTGCATGGAGTAGATAATGCCAATGCTTAAACCTAAAAACTCAAATAAAGGACGGTTGAGTTCAGCATCACGCTGCGCCAAGTAGTCGTTCACAGTAATGACGTGCACGCCCTGACCGCTTAAAGCATTTAAATAACAGGCCAAAGTTCCCATTAGGGTTTTACCTTCACCTGTACGCATTTCTGCAATTTTACCTTCATGCAAGGTAATACCACCAATCAACTGCACGTCATAGTGACGCATGCTCATGACACGTTTGGCGGCTTCACGACATACTGCAAATGCTTCTGGTAATAATTTATCTAAACTTTCGCCTTTGTTATAACGTTGTTTGAATTCTTCGGTTTTTGCAGATAAGTCTGCATCGCTTAAGGCAGATATCGTCGGCTCGAGCGCATTAATCTTGTCTACGATTTTACGCATGCGTTTGAGTTCGCGCTCATTTTTAGTACCGAAGATTCCTCCGATCAGACTTGCCAACATGAATAAACTCTCTAAATCTTGCTTGTCAAATAAATAGGTTTTTCTTAGTGGTTATTATGGTGCTAGAAATTTGAAGTACAAGGGTTTTGCACAAAAACCTATTAAAAATTCCAATCTCTACTTGCCATTTCTCGCTGCTAAGTGGCAGTTAATGTAACAAATTTCGAGCGGACGATATATAGCAATCACACATCAATCTATTTTGAAAATGCAATAAAAACGACACAGCATATTCAATTTACTAATAAGCACATACAAAAACACTATTTAATTCTGCAAAAGGAATGGCGCATAGTAGTACGCACACATCACACAACAAAACAAGACAGAGGTACACAATGACTATTCGCTTAGGTGACACTGCACCCAACTTCACGCAAGATTCAAATGAAGGCCCAATTGATTTTTATGAATTTTTAGGTGACAGCTGGGGCATTCTATTTTCGCATCCTGCCGACTACACACCTGTCTGCACCACCGAGCTAGGCTATACCGCAAAACTGAAAGATGAATTCAGCAAGCGCAATGTCAAAGCGATTGCACTTTCTGTAGATGATGCTGAATCTCATAAAGGCTGGGTTCAAGATATTAACGAAACCCAAAACACGACGGTTAATTTCCCAATTCTTGCTGACCAAGATCGTAAAGTATCTACGCTGTACGATTTTATTCACCCGAATGCCAGCGAAACACTGACTGTTCGCTCATTAATCATTATTGATCCAAATAAAAAAGTACGCTTGATCATTACTTATCCTGCTTCTACAGGACGTAATTTCCACGAAATTTTACGTGTCATTGATTCACTACAACTGACTGACAATTACAAGGTTGCAACACCTGCCAACTGGCAAGATGGTGAAGATGTGGTCATTGTGCCTTCCATTCAGGATGAAGCGGAACTTAAAGAACGCTTCCCAAGTGGATATAAAGCCATCAAGCCTTATTTACGTTTGACCAAACAACCGAACCGCACTTAATTAAGTGTTACATGAGCAAGCCTATCTTCGGATAGGCTTTTTTATGCTCCAATTCCGTTAATCCGATTGTGATTGGCGACACACAACAGATCAGGTATAAGCAAAATAACATTCATAAAAAAACGTCATTTTGTGATCTACAACATTCATCATTTACATTGCGGCACGTTTTGCCCAATCTGTGCGCCTTTATTTGGACAACAAGGTTGGCAGGCAAAATTGGTCTGCCATTGTCTATTATTAGAAACAGATCAAGGCTTGGTCTTGGTCGATACAGGCTTAGGCGTTGAGGATTATTTACATCCCAAACAGCGTTTAGGCACATTACTGACCCATACCGCTCGGATTCAACACGACTTAAGCCAGACCGCACTCAAGCAAATCCAGCAACTTGGTTATCAGGCCAGTGATGTGCAACATATTTTGGTATCGCATTTGGACTTTGATCATGCGGGTGGGATTGCTGATTTTCCAAACGCGACTGTGCATATCCTCGCGAGTGAATACAAGGCAGCCTGCAATTTAAAGTCTTTAAAAAATCGCATGCGTTATAAACCTAAGCAATTTCAGCAACATACTCATTGGGATTTTTTAGAACCAACACGAGGTGAAGCTTGGTTTAATTTTAATCGTGTGCAAGGTTTAACAATTTTTAAGGATGAAATTTTACTGATTCCTTTGCCTGGACACTCCGCTGGTCATTGTGGCATTGCCATTCGGCAGGCACAGGGCTGGTTATTTTTCTGTGGCGATGCTTATTATGCGCAAGCACAGCTAGACCCTAAACAATGCTTCCCAGCACTACATACAGTTGAGTATTTGTTTGCAGAAAATAATTTAATGCGTTTAAAGACTTTAGCGAATATTCAGCATTTGGCTCAAACTGCACCACAAGTTGAGATTATTTGCGCACATGATCCAATTGCCTTAGCGCAATATCAAATACCAAAAGCCTAAATAAAAAAGGATTTAACCTGAAAGATTAAATCCTTTTTTAATAAACATCTTGATCGAATGATCTAGTCACGTTTATCTAACGGCACCCAATCAATCACCCATGCAGATTTCATATTCAAACTTGGGTCTGCGGTAATTTTCTTACGGGTTGCATCGGCAGCATCACGGTCTTTAGATGGCCCAACCATAATCCGAACCCCTTTAGACGTTGGACTTTGGGTGACTTTATAACCTTTGGCTTTCAGTTTTGCCGCCAAAGCATCGGCATTGGCTTGGTTAGCAGCCAAAGCCACTTGTACCATCCACTGCTTATCACCTTCTTCCAATAACTTACGTGCTTTTTCAGCTTCAGCCTTTTTCTTGGCAGCTTCTTCAGCTTTGCGTTTTTCCTCAGCTTTACGTTTTTCTTCGGCAGCCTTACGTTCTGCTTCTTTTTTCGCTTCTGCTGCTTTGCGCTCTTGTTCAGCTTTACGCTCTTGCTCTGCTTTACGTTTCGCATCAGCTTGGCGTTGTTCTTCCGCTTTGCGCTTCTCTTCTGCAATGCGTTGTTCTTGCGCTAAACGCTTTTCATCTGCTGCTTTTTTCTCTGCAGCACTACGCTCTTGCGCAGCTTTTAACTCAGCAGCTTTCTTGGCATCTACTGCCTTTTGCTGCTCTAACTTCTTTTGTTGAGCAGCTTTTTCTTCAGCTAAGCGCTTTTGCTTGACTTGTTCATCTTCGACCAATTCCGGTGGAATATTGTCAGAACTTTGCTGCTGACCAGAACGCAATGCATTTAAGGCAGCATATTCTTCTGCAGCTTTACGCGCTGCTTCAGCTTCTGCCTGTTGTTGCATCGCTAAAAACTCAGCTGCACGTGCTTCTTGCTCCGCTACTGCTTTTTCACGCGCACGGCGCTGCTCTTCAAGCAGACGCTGCTCGGTTTGCACATCGACAGTTAAAGGTTGCAATTGCACCATTTCTGCCTGATTGGCATTTTTATGTTGAACTTGTTCGGCTTGGCTTGGGGTTTTCACATTATTTTGATGTATTTCTTCTTGCCCTTTTAAAAGCAATGCTGCCAATAAAACACCACCACCTAATAAAACAACGCCACCCATCCAGCGCTGTTTGTTATTCATTGACATTCTTCCAAATACTCCCATACCGCTTCTAAGGTATGAAATGATCCACATACCAAAATCAGCTGATTATTTTTTGTTTCATCCAGTGCTGATTTAAAAGCCAATTGTATACTGTCGAAGTGTTGTATTGTTTCGCCTTGCAAAGCCTGATCCAAAACCGTGATCTCTGCCGCACGAGGCACATTTAATGTGGCAATTTTCCACATTACGACACTATCTTTCAATAACTCAACCACAGAATTTATATCTTTATCTGCAAGCATTGAAAAAACACTGACCACTTCAGTGTACTGTTTATTGTAATTTAAGAAATTGCGCAATTGCTTTAACAAAAATTCAACGCCATGCGGGTTATGTCCTGCATCAAAAATCACAGTTTTGCCCTGAATTTGACAAACTTCAAAACGTCCTGCCAATTTAGCCGTTTGAATACCTTGTGCAATTGCATCTTGGGTGATTTCTAAACCACTGTGCAAGACTGCTGCCACAGCCGTTGAAATATTATCAAGTGCCAAGCTGCCTGCTGGAAGTTTTAAGGTGCAGCCCGATGCAGCAAACATCCACGACTCACCATCTTGCATGTCCCGATAAAAATAATCACGATTCAGGGTAAACAATGGTGCATTACAAGCTGCTGCCTTATCTTGAATAGCTTGAGGCAAATCTTGCTGACCTGCAAAAATGACAGGAATGTTAGGACGAATAATGCCTGCTTTTTCATAGGCAATTTTTTCGATGCTATCGCCTAACCAATCGACATGGTCTAAACCGATATTGGTAATAACCGCCACATCTGGATTAACGACATTGACCACATCTAAGCGTCCGCCTAAACCGACTTCAAGCACCCACACATCGCAGTCACGTGCTTTAAAAATCACAAAGGCTGCCAAAGTCGTGGCTTCAAAGAAAGATAAACTCAGATCGCAATCACGTCGTGCTTGATCGACTTGCACAAAAGCATCAATCAAACTTTGGTCATCGACCTCGACACCTGCTAATTTGACCCGTTCATTAAAACGGTAAATATGCGGCGATTGGTACAACCCAACCCGATAGCCCTGCGCATTTAAAATAGCCGCTAAAGTGGTTGTGGTTGAGCCTTTGCCATTGGTTCCCGCAACCGTAATGACTTTAGCTTTAGGATGGGTTACACCCAATTTTTCTGCAACGGGAATGACCCGTTCCAAACCTAAATCAATACCCGTAACGTGAACATGGCTCCAATAATTGAGCCATGTGTTTAAATCATCGGTTGCAAGAGGTGCTGTGTTCAAGGCAAGTTCATCAGTTTCGCAAGAATACGATAAACTGTATCACGTAATGCATGACGATGGACAATTTGATCGACCACACCATGATCAAGTAAGTATTCTGCACGTTGGAACGGTTCTTCCAGTTTTTCACGTACAGTTTGCTCAATGACACGTTTACCCGCAAAACCAATCATCGCTTTAGGTTCTGCAATGTGCACATCACCCAGCATCGCCAATGATGCAGTTACACCACCATATACAGGATGTGTTAATACTACGATGTAAGGTAAGCCTGCTTCTTTCATACGTTGAATTGCTGCAGAAGTACGCGCCATTTGCATTAATGACAACATGCCTTCTTGCATACGCGCACCGCCCGATGCTGCGAAGCAAATTAACGGTTGTTTTTGCTGAATCGCACGTTCAGCAGCTTGCACAAAACGGTCACCCACTACGGTACCCATTGAGCCGCCCATAAAATCAAACTCAAATGCACAAGCAATGACTGGCATATCTTTTAATAAGCCCTGCATCACCACTAAAGCTTCGGTTTCACCCGTTTTCTTTTGCGCTTCAGTCATACGCTCAGGATAAGCTTTGCTGTCTACAAATTTGAGTGGGTCTTTGGCAGAGAATTCTTGACCTAATTCGTTTTGCACTTGGTCAAAGAACCAAGTTAAACGCTCACGCGCTTTCATACGTAAATGTTCATCACATTGTGGGCATACATAAGCGTTGAACGACATTGCCGTACGTGTCACCAAGGCATGACATTCTGGACATTCAATCGTTGGTTCAGTAAAGATCGCTTTTAACGCTTGTTGCTCATCTGGTGTTTCAATACCAGGTACACCACGTGCAGTCCACGGCGTCGATGGGCTTAGAATTTTCCCTGTTTTCACTTCTTGACTCATACTAACTCATCGAGCGCAGCTCGAAGCTCCTTCACTTTATTAACCGTTGCAATGACGGCTTGTTCTGGTGCTAAGCTCGCAAATTGTTTTACAAAAGCACTTCCGACAATGACTGCGTCGGCAGCCGCGCCCATTGCTTTGGCAGATGCAGCATCACTGATGCCAAAACCCACACCCACAGGCACGTTGGTTACAGCTTTAATCTGTTGGATGCGGGTTGCTGCTTCTGCAACATCAAGTGTTGCTGCACCCGTCACGCCTTTCAAAGAAACATAATAAATAAAGCCACTGGCTTGGTTTGCAACAAATTGAATACGCTCTGGTGTAGAAGTTGGCGCTAACAAGAAAATTTGATTCATCCCATATTTATTCAGGACTTCATCAAATTCTTGGGCTTCTTCAGGTGGTAAATCGACCAGAAGTACACCATCGACACCACAGTCATGTG
This sequence comes from Acinetobacter sp. YH12058, assembly GCF_013419805.1. Taxonomy (NCBI): domain Bacteria; kingdom Pseudomonadati; phylum Pseudomonadota; class Gammaproteobacteria; order Moraxellales; family Moraxellaceae; genus Acinetobacter; species Acinetobacter sp. YH12058. The sequence continues at coordinate 21,582 of NZ_VOZL01000025.1, read as the reverse complement.
CATATTCAACAAACTTTTCATAACCAATGACTTCTACAGGGTTTAAATATCCCATCAATACCACAGGAGTTTCCTGATCTTTTTGACGGAACTCTTTGACCATGTTTAAAGCATCTAGCGTATTGGTTCCACCTGCCAACGCTCGCTCTGCAGCGAGGGCAATTACTGGACCATCAGCCATTGGGTCTGAAAACGGCAAACCTAATTCAACGACATCTACCCCTGCCTCGACCATTTGATGTAACAACGGAACTGTGACTTCTGGATGAGGGTCACCTGCCATAACATAAGAAACCAAGGCCTTACGCTGTTGAGATTCAAGCTGTGCAAATCGTGTGGCTAAACGTGACATAGGGTTGTATTTTCCTTGAATGATTAAAACTGAGACATTTGCTATTGTAGAAATACAAATTGACCCATTGTAACGCTATTTTTTACTCAATGAATAGCGCACAGGCATGAGTTGCTGCATTTCTGTTTGCAAAACGATTTATTCAGAACAACCGCGAGGCTACATTTACTGATATTTGCGCTTTTTTCTCAATGATCAAAGATGCCTAATTTTGCCTGCTTATCGGTTTTTGAAACTTGCTCAATCGTGCTTTTAAATTTAAAAATATTGATAAAAATAAACAACTTCAGGTTTTATCTTAGGCTTTATCAACCTTGCAAAAGCTGATTCGGTCATGGCTACACACAGCTTATTTTCAATCTCTTAGCGCGAAATCACCTGTTGATAATGAGCCAATCCATACTATTTATGGCGTATTTTGCTGTAGAGAAAGTGCATCCTCAGCTTGCTGCAACTGCTGTTTACGTTTTAGCAAGGTCTGTCCTGTACAGGCTTTATAGGCACGTGCCAAAGCCGACTGGTCTGAATACCCCAACAACTGTGCAATGTCGCTTAGACTCACATTTTGTTGTAGTAAGTTTTCACAACGCTGCATCCGTTCTATTTCCAGAATCTGTTTAAAACCCGTACCTTCCTGTTTAAGCTGACGCTGTAACGTACGCCCTGAACGAAATAAACGCTGTGCCACCCACTCAATATTGGGTACTTGCTGTTCATAACGTAAATAATGCGCCACCAGCTCTTGGACTTGTTGCCGCACGGTTTCCAATTGAGGTTTGAGCGCAATCGCATCTTCAGCTTGTTTGGTGAGTAAATGAATTAAAGAGGGATCGGCTTGCTGTGGTTTTAAACTGAGGCTTTCTAAATTTAAAACAATTTGATATTCTGCTTGCTTAAATAAAACCTTACAACCATAAAACTTTTCATAATGCAGCATCGCCATACGCGGTGCATGGGCAAAATGAATTTCCCGTATCGGAGAGTGTTGAAAATCAAAAATTTGCATGGCCAATTGAGTCATACAAGCAAAAGTCATTTCATGAACCAAGCTGTATTTTTCATCCACCAATGGCCATGATAAATATAAAGCATCTGATTGTTGTTCCAGTCGCATTGGTACGGCTGCCGTACCATCCACCACCAAGCGACTAAAACGCATCATATATTGAATGGCTTCTGCAACACTGTTACTACGCGATGCCATATAGCCAAGCACGCCAAAATGTTCAGGCTGAATATAACGTGCCAATTCAAAAACGAGCGTTGGACAATCTAAAAACTGAATACTGTGTTGGATGATCTCGTTAAAAAACTGATAGGACGATTGGGTATCCATGGGCAATGCCAACACATGCTGTAACTGCTGCAATTGTGCAGGCGAAAATCCAAGCTGCTCAGGAACTCTGCCCTGTGCAGATAAATAGCGTAACCAAAGTTGATAATAACCATTCGGAATTTGAATTTCGCTCATGTGCTTGCTCATTTTGACATGCATCATTTTCTTTTGTCGCTTAATGTATAAAAACTGGCAAATACTGTCAAAACAAATCTGCCAAAGCCCGACATAATGCAAACAGGATTGACCAGAGTGAAATAAAATAAAATGAATGCACTTGTCCAATATCATGCTGCGCCCATAGTACGCAGCAATCTCGATTTTAAATTAGCCGATGTGCCGCGTTACTGGTTTGCAGGTGACCCGTTTTTAACCCGCATGTTTGATGCTTTGAGCCTGACTTTTCCTGATGGCGAGCGTTATTTCATTCAATCGGTACGTTTGTTCCGTGATCAAATTCAAGACCCTGACTTAAAACAGCGTGTTGCCGATTTTATTCGACAAGAAGCTCAGCACGGCATTGCACACGACAAAATGAATCAGGTCATGAAAGATCAAGGCATGCCTGTAGATCAGTTTATTCAGCGTCTAAACAAAGTGTTTAAGTTTGAACTGAAATATCGCTCGCCCCAATACAACATCGCCATGACAGCAGCTGCGGAACATTTAACCGCACTTATGGCAGAAACTTTTTATGGCGAAAAAGACACGCTGCAAGATGCACATCCTTATGTCCGTGCTTTATTTGCATGGCATGCGATTGAAGAAATGGAACATCGTGATGTGGCGTTTGATGTGATGCAACAGGTGGGCAATGTGCCTGAAGTGACTCGAAAAATGGCGTTGGTGCTGACCACAGGTTTAATGTTCGGATTTACCCTGTACCGCGCAAATGTCATGCTGAGATGCGATGGGTTTAATCGTACCCAGCGCCTTAAAATGAATGTACGTGGCTTGCAATGGCTGTTTGGCAAACAAGGGAAATTACGCAAAATGCAATCACAATATCGTGATTGGTTTAAACCTGACTTTCACCCTAGCCAACATCCAATCATCGCGCAATATGATGTCTGGCTTGAGACTTTGGCGCAAACAGGCGACCCAATTCAGGCAGGTGAAGCATTTTGGCAGGCAGGAAAATAAAGCTTTTGGTTTTGCTTGGCTTTTAACCAATGAACACCTAAGCATTGCTTAGCTTTATACAAACTTGCCTCTAATATCTTTATATAAAGTAAGGCATAAGGCAATGCTGAGTCATATCTTATTATTTCTTATTTATGAGTGACCAACACAGTTTAAGCGTAAGAGATCGCTGTTACTGTTACAGCTCCATCTCCTACGCAGAAAAAGGTTTTAGTCCTGATTCATAATAAAAAAGTATTGGCGATAATATTTCAGCTCAGCAATCGAATCACGAATATCATCCATCGCCAAATGCGACGCATTCTTTTTCAAACCGCTCATAATTTCTGGACGCCAGCGCTTTGCCAACTCTTTCACTGATGAAACATCCAAATTACGATAATGGAAGTACTGTTCCAATTCAGGCATTAAACGGTGTAAAAAACGGCGGTCTTGGCAAATTGAGTTGCCACACATTGGCGATGTTTTAGGATTGACCCATTTTTTTAGAAACTCAATGGTTTGCTGCTCTGCATCCTGCGCAGTGAGTTTGCTGCGACGCACACGCTCAATTAAGCCCGATTGTCCATGCTGACGTGTATTCCACTCATCCATGGCATTTAAAATACGATCAGGTTGATGCACAGCCAGCACAGGACCTTCTGCCAAAATATTTAAATGATCATCGGTCACAATGGTAGCCACTTCAATAATTTGGTCGTTATCGGTATCTAAACCTGTCATTTCCAAATCAATCCAAATGAGGCGAGTATCAGGCGTGCTGCTCATAAATGTGCAATCTTATTCGGCTTAAAAACAGCATAGTAGCAAATTTCTTGCTTCTTGGCTGTAACTGTGCCCCCGCTTCATGCTATTTTTGCCATCCTGAGTTCATGGTTTTTTTAGGATATGAATGGCTTTAATTCGTAAGCGTCGATTGACTGAACAACAGCAACGTCGAATTGAAAAACAACACAAGTCACGTCAGGCAGACATTGACACTTCACATGATTTAGAAGGCTTGGTGGTACAACACTATGGTCGTCAATTAGAAGTTCAGGCTTTATCTGTTCCTGAAATTCATCCTGAAAAACCGGTGGTGCACGCAGGTGAGCCAGAACCATTTTGGAAACCTATTGAAATGGGAAGTATTTGGCGCTGTCACACTCGTACCAATTTAGAATTATTGGTGACGGGAGATCGGGTCAAATGGCAGGCCGACCCAAATACAGGTTTAGGAATTATTACCGCGATTCATCCACGCCAATCTTTATTGACCCGACCTGATCGTTATCACAAAGTTAAACCTGTTGCCGCCAATATCAGTTTGATTGTGATTGTTTTTGCGCCTTTGCCTGAACCTGCACCGGGCTTGATTGACCGCTATTTGGTTGCTTGTGCCGATGCCGATATTCCCGCCTTATTGGTTTTAAACAAATCTGATTTACTCAAAGAAAACGACCCGATTTTAGACTTGCTCAAGGAATATCAAGACTTGGGATATGAAGTTATGCAAACCCAATCCGATGCGAATTTAGAGCATTTAGCGGCACGTTTAGCAGGTGAAACGGTAGCTTTTGTCGGGCAATCGGGCGTGGGTAAAAGCTCGCTGATTAATGCCATCGTGCCCGAAGCGGCGCAAAAGACCAATATCATTTCGGAAAACTCGGCACTTGGACAGCACACCACAACCTCTACTCGTTTAATTGGCTTTGGAGATGGTGCTGCCTTAATTGACTCACCGGGGATTCGTGAATTTGGTTTGTGGCACTTGAGCCAAGATAAAATTCAAAATGGTTTTCCTGAAATTGAAAACCTGTTGGGTCATTGCCAATTCCGCAACTGTACCCATAAACATGAAAAGCAATGTGCGCTGCGACTGGCTGCTGCAGAAGGCGAAATTTTATCGCGTCGTTTAGACAGTTATTTAAGACTGTGTGATGAAATTGCCGAAGCGCAACAAAAAAATTAATTTTATTGTGGCGCTGCCCTTGAAGCGGTGTTTTTGATCGCCATATTTATACGCTATACTCTTGAACAATTTTGACATTGTAATTAGGTGACTTGTGGAACGTTGGTTCGAATTTATGGGGAATCATCCCTTCTTATTTGGGACGCTGGCTGTATTGGTAGTGTTGTTCTTTGTGTTAGAAGGTCAACGCAATGGTCGCAAAATTTCCCCACAATCTTTGGGTATTTTAGTCAAAGCTAAAAATGCCATGTTGATTGATTTACGTGATGCCAAAGATTTCCGTGAAGGTCATATCAGTGGTAGCCGCAATATTCCCTATAGCCAAATTACCAAGCATGTTGAAGAGTTAAAAACCTCAGATCGCCCATTGGTCTTTATCTGTAACTTGGGTCAGGTTGCAGGCAGTGCTTTACAACAGGTCGCACATACCGATGCCTATCGTTTAGATGGCGGTATTAGCAACTGGAAAGCACAAGGTTTACCTTTAGTAAAAAGCAAATAGTTTTACCCAATATTTTTCGCAAGGAGAACAATCATGGCTGAAGTCACTATTTATTCAACGACTGTATGTCCATACTGCATTCGTGCAAAACAACTCCTTGAGCGTAAAGGCGTTGCCTATAAAGAAATTAATTTGTCGAATGAAGCGCCTGAAGTACGTGTTGAATTAATGCAACGCACCAATCATCGTACCGTTCCACAAATTTTCATCAATGACCAGTTTATTGGCGGCTTTGACCAATTATATGCGTTAGATCGCGAAGGCAAGCTCGATCAATTATTGGCATAAACATAACACGATAACCAACTCTTAAGGATTTAACATGAGTGAAGAACAACAAGCTCAACCACAATTGGCATTAGAGCGTATTTATACCAAAGACATTTCTTTTGAAGTTCCTGGGGCACAAGTATTTACCAAAGAATGGCAGCCTGAATTGAACATCAACCTGTCATCTTCTGCAGAAAAAATTGATCCAACCCACTTTGAAGTAGCATTAAAAGTTGTGGTTCAAGCCAACAACGCGGGCGATACTGCATTTATTGTTGATGTTACCCAAGCTGGTATTTTCCTGATTGATGGCGTTGAAGAAGAGCGTTTACCGTACATTCTTGGCGCATACTGCCCGAACATTTTGTTCCCATTCTTGCGTGAAGCAGTGAATGATATGGTTACCAAAGGCAGCTTCCCACAATTATTGTTAACGCCAATCAACTTCGATGCCGAGTTTGAAGCCAATATGCAACGTGCTCAAGCCGCTGCAGCTGAAGGTCAAGCTTAATTCGCGATTGGATATAAAAAAACCGCTGAAATTTCAGCGGTTTTTTATGTCATCCGTTTGCTGATGGACGATCAAAATTAAAAATCATCATCCTGAGATGGATCTCGATACAAGGCATCATGAATCGCTTCGACCAATTGCTGCGCAATTTCCTGTTTCGAGGCTTTTTCCAAATCGCGTTTTTCCATACGGTAGCTTTCGGCAAAAAATACCGTCATGGCATTTTCATCGGAAGCAAAACCAATATCGGCACGGGAAACGTCATTGCAGGCAATCATATCCAGTTTTTTCGCCACCAACTTGCCTGCTGCATACTCTTCTACATTGCGGGTTTCTGCAGCAAAGCCAACCATAAACGGACGTTTTTCCTGTTGCGCAATGGTCGCAACAATATCAGGGTTTTTGACCAACGCCACATTCAGCTCATCGCCTAATTTTTTAATTTTGTGTTCCGCAATTTCTGCCACGCGGTAATCTGCCACCGCGGCTGTAGCGATGAAAATATCACAGCCTTGTTCAAGCATCTGCAAACTGGTATCTAGCATTTGAATTGCAGAAGACACATTAATTCGCTGTACCCCATTTGGCGTATCTAAACTAACTGGGCCTGCAATAAGCGTGACTTTTGCCCCTGCTGCATAACAGGCTGCAGCCAAAGAAAAACCCATTTTGCCTGTACTATGGTTAGAAATATAACGCACAGGGTCTAAAGCTTCGCGGGTTGGGCCTGCTGTAATGGTGACATTTTTGCCTGCCAACATGCCAAATTTTTCCACCAAAGCACGCTGTGCCTGATGAAAATACTGCGTCACCTGATGCGCCAAATCTTCAGGTTCTGGCATACGCCCTAAACCAACATCTCCACAGGCTTGTTCGCCCGCATCGGGCATAATTACATGCACGCCATCTTCCACCAAAGTGGTTAAGTTACGCTGTGTGGCTTTGGCTGCCCACATTTGCTGATTCATGGCAGGTGCAACCCAAACTGGTGCAGTGGTGGCTAAATATAAAGTACTGAGCAAATCATCGGCCAGACCTGCAGCAAATTTGGCTAAGGTGTCGCAACTGGCGGGCGCAACCAAAATTAAATCGGCCCACCGTGCCAATTCAATATGCCCCATGCCTGCTTCGGCTTCGGTATCTAATAATTCGGTATGTACAGGATTGCCCGACAATGCTTGAAAGGTCAGCGGTGTAATAAAAGCTTGTGCCCCTCTGGTCATGACCACGCGAACACTAAACCCTGCATCCTTTAAACGACGCACTAAAATCGCACTTTTATAGGCCGCAATGCCGCCTGTCACAGCTAAAATAATGTTTTTATGAGGGAGTACGCTTAAATCGAAGCTCACAAATAAGCCACCTTTTTGTTGCAGTGGGGCTCACAATAGCATTAAATAATGTCATTCCCAAGAGATCTGTTGGGATTTAAGTTTCAAATTTAGAATAACAAAGTCAAATAACAATGCATTTATCTATTAAACATTGGCCTGAACAAGAACGGCCACGTGAACGTCTCATTCAAAATGGTGCTGCAAGTTTGTCCGATGCCGAACTATTGGCTATTTTTTTGCGCTCAGGCTCACAGCAACATTCTGCGGTGGAGTTGGCACGATTGCTAATTCAGCATTTTGGCAATCTCACTACTTTACTCGATGCACCCATTGCCGAGTTGTGTCAATTTCACGGCATGGGTAACAGTAAATATTCACAGCTCATGGCAGTTAAAGAACTTGGACGGCGCTATGTAGCCGAACATTTAAAACAAGATGCACTTGAGCTTAGCAATTCCAAACGCTTGATGGAGTATCTGCGTTTTGAACTTTTGGGCGAAACCCAAGAAGTGTTTGCGGTGCTTTGCCTTGATGCCTGTTTACGCAAAATCAGCTTTAAAAAATTATTTTATGGTGCATTAAATTCGTGTGAAATTTCCATTAATCAATTGCTACGTTTTGCGATTAGTCAACATGCCACAGCGATTGTGATTGCACACAATCATCCTTTCGGCTTACCACAACCTTCACCTGCAGATTTAGTCCTGACGCAGCAGATTCAGCAAGCCTGTCAGTTGCTAGAGCTGCGTTTGATCGATCACTGTATCATCTCAAGTGAAGGTAATTTTTCCTTTGCCGAACAACAACTGCTTAAATTTGAGCACACTTAAAATTTGTATATTGACAAAGCCTGCACAAGCACAGAAGATCATCAAAAAATTGTGATGATTCTAATAAAATGATAGTCGATCAACCCAGTGTATTTAACTTACTGTTTTCTTGGCGGGGCACGATTTTACCGAAGGTCTTACCGCCTTTGGGCTTGGTGATGTTGATCTCCACCATTATTGGCGGTTTGTCTTATATTGGTTATTTTCATTTTCCAGAATTGCCTTTGGTTGGCTTTACTTTAATTGGGGTGGTGCTGTCGATTTTTTTGGGCTTTAAAAACTCTGCCTGTTATGACCGTTGGTGGGAGGCACGTAAACTTTGGGGCATGCTGATTGCCAACGCGCGCCACTTTGACCGCGACTGCCGTATACTTAGTCAAGCACGACGTGAACGCGTCATTCAGCACGTCATTGTATTTGCCAATGTCTTGCGCGACCGCCTGCGTCATCAAACTGCCAATCCAACCGAGTTAATTCAAACCAGTGGCATGAGTCAGCAAGCAATTACCCAACTGTATCAACAAGCCAATGCGCCGCAATACACGCTCAGTTTGATTCAATGGGAGTTAATGCAAGCACTTAAAGAGGGCGAAATTTCCGATATTATTTACACACAAATGAATCAACACGTCACAGAGCTGAGTTTGGTACTCACGGGTTGTGACCGTATTGCTACCACACCGCTCCCTTTTGCGTATTCAGTCCTACTTAACCGAACAGTGTACTTTTTCTGTTTTATGTTGCCCTTTAGTTTAGGGTCTACACTCGGATTGGCGACTCCGCTTTTGGTCGGTATTTTGGCTTATACTTTTTTAGGTCTGGATGCGCTCAGTTCTGAAATTGAAGAACCTTTTGGCACGCAAAGCAATGACTTACCTTTAGATGCCATGGTAAGAACCATTGAAATTGAATTATTGGGTACGTTGGGTAAACCAACGCCACCACCAATTCAGGCACAGGACAATAATTTGCTTTAGACCCTCTTCCCAACCTTCTCCCAGAGGGAGAAGGAGTTTTTATCCTTTCTAAATTTTAATAATAGATATCACATCTGCTTATATGAGAAGGTTGGGATGAGGGAGTTACTCAACAAAACTTTCCCAAATCCCAATTTGACCATCTTTCACCCGCGGAATATTGCCCAATTTAATCCACGGCATATTTTCACCATGAAAATCGCTGCCGACAGATACTTTTAGACCATGTTCAGCAATCATGCGATCCACCATTTGACGGGTCGATGCAGGGTCAATATTAGGCGGCAATTCCACTGCATCACCCCCATATTTGGCAAAAATTTCAATCAAATAACGAATATTGGTCGCAGATAAATCATAACGGGTTGGATGCGCCAACACGGCAAAACCCTGACTGTCATGAATTACCCGAATCGTATCTTCCAAACTCAAGCCATCAAATTTCACATAAGCCTTTTTGCCTTCTTTGATGTATTTATCAAATGCTTGCTGCACACGCGTTACAATGCCTTTTTCTTGTAAGGTTTTGGCAATGTGCGTACGGGTAATCCGATCTGCTACGCCATCAACTTTAAGAAGCACATCGTTATAAATATCTTGTCCAATCAGCGGAATCAGTAAATCACAAATTTGTTTGGCACGTTCTGCACGAATTTGTTTTTGCTGTTCCAGCAGCGCCTGTAAAGGTGCAGGATTTTGCATGTTTAGCGCCACCACATGCACGCTATAACTTTTCTTAGTGGCTGGACGTGACCATTGACTGGAAATTTCCACTCCCGAAATAATCTTTAAATCTTGCCCCTGTGCGGCTTGCTCTGCCAAAGCCAGCCCATCCATTGTGTCATGATCAGTCAATGCCAAGGTATGAATGCCCTGCTGAATTGCCGCAGACACCAATTCTCCAGGTGACAAAGTTCCATCAGAAATATTACTGTGTGTATGTAAATCTACGCCGTGCATCACTTATACTATGTCATTTATTTGATCAGATTTAGATACTCTAACATGAAAGCACTTTTAGACTTTGTGCCCCTCATTATTTTCTTTTATTTATACAAAACTGTAGATCCAAAAGATACTAATCATCAATTACTACAACTGATCGGCTCTGCAGGCGGTGTCGATAATAACCATATTTTGGTGGCCACCACAGGTCTGATCATCTCGATGTTAGTGGTGTACGGCGCATTGTTCATCATGCAAAAATTCCGTTTAGATAAACAACAATGGATTGTGTTGTTTATGACCGTAATTTTTGGTGGCGTTACTTTAATGTTAAGCGATGACTTTTATATTCGCCTGAAAGCTGCCATTTTAAACATTGTATTTGCAGGTGCTTTTTTGCTATCACCATGGTTCAGCAAAGACCGTAAACCACTGATTCAACGCTTATTTGGGCCTGTGTTCAACTTGACCGAAGCTGGCTGGAAAAACCTGAATTATACTTGGGCAGCCATGTTTGCAGTCATGTCTTTCCTACACGTATTTTTTGCATTTTTATTTATGGACGGAAAATATTGGGGCGAATTCACTGCTTTTGGTGACATGATTGTGATGTTTTCCTTTATCATTGTGCAGTTTATTGTATTGCGCAAATACTTTAAAACATCTGAATAATTTCTGATCTGCGATATTCGAGAGTAACTATGCCTTTATTTGTTCTGAGTTGTACTGACCGTGAAGGTACACTGGAAAAACGTCTTGCGACCCGTCCTGCACATCTTGCACGTTTGCAACAACTCGATGCCGAAGGTCGCTTAATTGTGGCGGGGGCAATGCCAAAAGACCCAAGCAATCCACAAGCAGGCTTTTATGGCAGCACCATGATTGTCGATTTTGACAGTCGTGAAGCACTCGATGCTTGGCTACAAGATGAACCTTTCTTAAAAGAAGGCGTATATAGCCACATTGACGTTAAGCCATTCAATAAAGCATTCCCTCAAGGATAAGCGCTATGCGTTTCGTTGTTGCCAGTGTTGTTGCTGTTCTGCTCAGTTCACCTGTATATGCAGTTGAGCCAGCCACAACCACACCTACTGCACCTGCTCCTGCTGCTGTGACCAACACGGCAGCTGTAGCAACAGCCAATGGGGTTACTCCTGCACAAGATAAGCCCCTGACTGCAGAACAAATTGCCAAAAATAAAGCCCTTCAGGAAGCTAAAACCAAAGCCTTGATTAAAGATCAGAGCACACGTTTGCAACAACTTGAACAGGCAAACCTCGATGCTTTGGCACAGAATCAGGAACTGCAACTTAAAAACGATAATTTAGGCGTGCAAGTTCAAGTACTGCAAAGTGAACGCAGTGCGCAAATGTTTTTATACGGTGCTGCAACACTCGCGGTTGGCGTATTGCTCGGCTTCTTAATTGCCAGCTACGTCTATACCAAACGTCGCCGCCAATGGTAAGGTGAGCATTCACCTCTTGATTTAAGGTACTCTGGTTTTGTTTCAGCCTATTCAAACTGCCGAGCTGGATTGGCAACTGGTCGATGGTATTGATGTGCCCATTTCCAAACAATTTGGCGATGTGTATTTCTCTAAAGACAACGGTTTATTAGAAACACGGCATGTGTTTTTACAGGGCAATGACTTACCCATCCGTTTAGCAGCGCTGAATGATTTTGAATATTTTTGTGTAGGCGAAACAGGCTTTGGTACAGGCTTAAATATTTTAGCGCTCTGGCAATTATGGCAACAGGTACGTCCCAATAATCGCAGCCATTTACACGCAATTTCTGTCGAAAAATTTCCACTTTGCAAAGCCGATCTTATACGTGCCTTAGCGGCTTGGCCCGAACTCAGTCATCTGTCTGAACAGCTGATTCAGCAATACCCTGCCGCTATTGCAGGCTGTCATCGTTTAAACTTTCCAGATGAACGCTTTAGCCTAGATTTATGGCTAGGCGATGCTCAGGAAGTTTTTCCTGTCATTGCTAAAACTGCTCCTGTCAATGCGTGGTTTTTAGATGGCTTTGCACCCGCCTGTAACCCCGATATGTGGCAGGAAACCGTGCTCAACCCGATTGTAGCACTGTCCGATTATGGCACGACTTTTGCCTCATTTAGTGTGGCAGGCGTACTCAAACGTGGCTTAAAACAACACGGTATTCACATCACCCGCCCACGCGGTTTTGGGCATAAACGGGAAATGCTGAAAGCCATCTGGCAAGCGCCTGAAATAGAGCCAATATCCGATCAGAACGAAACTCAAATTACAACAAATACCACAACAAGCAACCAACAGCGCCATATTGCGATCATAGGCGCAGGAATTGCGGGTTTAAGCTGTGCGTGGGCATTTTCCCAACGAGGGCATCAAGTCACGCTCTATGACCAAACAGCGCCACTTGCAGGCGGTTCTGGCAATCCTTTGGCACTCTTAAACCCAAAACTTTGCCCAATTCATCAAAGTGCTGATCATTTAATGACTTTGGCATGGCAACATGCTTTAAATCACTATGCCGCATTCAAAGCATTTCGTCCGTTGCAGATTCATCAACTGGCACTTAAACATGCCGATGAATTGCTGGATTTAGCCACACAATACCCAAAAGGTATTTTAGCAGCACAGAGTGCAACCGAACTTACGCCACAAAGCGACTTTGCCAGTTTAAGCTTATTGCAAGCAGGAGCAGTTTCTCCACATCAACTGCGTGATGAAATTCTTGCGCATCCGCACATTCAGTTTCAGCAAGCTCAAATTAAACAAATCACCACGACAGCACAGCAACTGATCTTACACAGCGTAGATACTGAACTTGGAGTGTTTGATCATGTCATCGTCTGTGCAGCGCTGCAAAGCGGTGCTTTTTTTGAGCATTACCCTGTGCTTAAACCCATTCGTGGGCAAGTTAGCTGGGTAAATAATACAGATCAGGCTTTGCCATTATCACAAGCCTATAGCTATGGCGGCTATTGCATGCAGCTCAATGCCGATCAACTGATTTTAGGTGCATCGTTTTATCCAAATCGGGAAGATTGTGACGTCTTGGCAGAAGACCATGTGCATAACTACGAACTTATCCACAGTGTCTTTCCTGCGTATGCCGAAAACTTAGCACCCGTAGATACTTGGCAAGGTCGCGCTTCGCTACGCGCCCAAAGTAAGGATTATTTTCCCCTACTTGGCAAAATGCGTGATGATCAGGAAATTTACAGCTTTGCAGGACTCGGTTCTAAAGGCTTTTTATTTGCCCCGTTGTGCAGTGAAATACTGGCGGCACAAGTTTTAGCAGAAGCCTGCGCTGTACCTAAAAACTTAGTACAAAAACTGGCAGCTACACGTTTTCAGAAAAAGGTGAAAACCAAGAAGCCTTATTTTAAAGCTCCTCCACCTTCAAGCTAACGCTCGCTTAGAGAAAATAGAAATAAAACGATACCCAACAAAAAAGCGCCTTACGGCGCTTTCTTCATATTGATGATACTTAGTGACCTTGTTCCAAAGGCATGCCTGCGTCGCGCGCAGCACGTGTACCACCCATTAAAACCACATATTCACGTGAGCTGTCCAAACCTTCTAGTTTTTCCGCTGCACGTGGGGCTTTACTTCCGCCACCACATAAAATGTAAATGGGTTGATCCGCCGACACCTGAGTAAGACTCTCTGCTGATAGATCGTTAATTGGCTGATTCACAGCACCTTTAACATGAGCTTCTGCATAAGCACTTGCATCACGTACATCCCAGATAATCGCGTCAGCTGGGAACTCAAATGTTGTAATTTCTTGTTTACGGATCATTGCGCACTCCTTTGATGTAAAACAACACTTGGCAAATGAAGAAAACATCCCTAGCATCTCAGATATTGTTTCCATTTGCAAAGGTCTTCATTATGCCTTCTTTCGATATTGTTTCTGAATTAGAACTTTTTGAAGTGAATCATGCGGTTCAAAACACACAAAAAGAAATCGGTACTCGTTTCGATTTTCGTGGTCAGGATGTTTCTATCGACCTCAATGAAAAAAACAAAGAGATTAAAATCTCCACTGAAAGTGATTTCCAATGTGAGCAAGTGTATACCATGCTCGAAAATCACTTCTATAAGCGTAAAGTCGACATTCAGGCGCTTGACCCACAAAAAATGACCGCATCGGGTAAAAATGTGATTCAAGTGATCAAACTTAAAGATGGTCTTGACTCAGATACCGCAAAAAAAATTAACAAAGCCATTAAAGACAGTGGCATTAAAGTGCAATCTTCTATTCAAGGTGACAAAATTCGAGTGACCGACAAGAAACGCGATACATTGCAACAAGTCATGGCGTTCTTGAAAGAGCAACAATTTGGTCTGCCGCTGCAATTTAACAACTTTAAAGATTAATTTGGGGATGTCATGACACCAACCAATCGCTTAAACAAACTGGTCAAAGCAACATCAAAATTGCCGAAAGGCATTCAAAGCCGCCTTTTGAGTCAAGCCTTTGGTCGTGTCGTGCCGATGGTGGGCACTGCGAAAATTCGCTATCAAGAAGTAACCCCATCGCAAGTGGTGGTCAGTCTTGCCAATCATAAAGCCATGCAAAACCATATTGGACAGGTACATGCCTGTGCTATGGCGCTGCTTGCCGAAACTGCTACAGGTTTTGTGACTGCTATGAATGTACCTGATAGTGCCATTGTGCTGATTAAAAGCCTGAAAGTGGACTTTAAACGTCCAACTCAAGGTGCAATGACAGCCATTGCCACACTCAGCCCAGAACAGCAACAACTCATGCACAGCACCGACAAAGGTGAAACACTGGTCAATGTCAGTGTGATTGATGAATCAGGCGAAGCTCCGATTCAGTGTGAAATGTTGTGGGCATGGGTGTCAAAAGCACATTTAAAGCAGAAACAAGCCTAACGCCTGTTTCCTCTCCAAGAAAAAATCCCAGCTACTGTGCTGGGATTTTTTTCATTACGATGTTTGACTAGCTTGATACTTATGATGCTTGACTAGCCTGAGCTTCTAAAAACTTCTGTTTGGCTTCTTCAGGAATCTGACGTTTTGAGCCTTTGACATCAACCGCAACAAAGGTAAATACCCCTTCGGTAACACGCACAGCTTCACGTGAATCATCATGGCTGTCCCACACTTCAATTTGCATTTGAATTGAAGTATTGCCCACTTTCAAAATTTTGGTGTAGCAACTGATCACATCGCCCACTTTTACAGGCACCAAAAAAGTCATTTGGTTAATGGAAATCGTGGCACAACGTCCTTTACTAAAACGCTCGGCATGAATCGCACCAGCCAAATCCATCTGTGAAACGATCCAGCCTCCAAAGACATCTCCACTCCAGTTGGTATCTGCTGGCATGGCAATTGTTTGTAGGGAAAGCACTCCCTCTGGTTTTGCATGAGAATCTGACACGTTCACTCCGGACATTTGCATTAAATTAGCACGAACAGTGCATTAAGACTGGGCGTTGAGTTGCTGATCCAACCACTGTTGTAATTCAGTCGCTCGTAGCGCGCCGCTTATTCTAGCAATTTCATTGCTTTTATTCATCAATACCAGTGTTGGAATACTGCGCACATGGAATGCACCGCTTAAGCGTGGATTGGCCTCGGTATCAATTTTGGCAAACACCACCTGCGGATTTTGCTTGGCAACTGTTGCAAAATGTGGTGCCATCATCTTGCAAGGACCACACCAGTCCGCCCAAAGATCAATCAGAATAGGTAAGTCACTATTTTGAATAAAATTACTGAAATTTTGCTCATTCAATTCAATGGGTGCAAGCGGAATCAGCGCTTGATGACACTGCCCACATGCAGGATTGGCAGATAATTTATCTTCAGGTACACGGTTTTTTGCACCGCATTCAGGGCATACAATAATCATTTACTGAACTCCAAACAGTTGCTGTAAAAACTCTAATTGGGTCTGAATGACTTTTTTAAACCATTCTCCATGATAAATATCAAAATGTTGCATATCCCACTCTTCATATTGCACATAAGGCGCAATATTGGTGGCCGTTTCACGACTCGATTCAATTGGAATCAGGCTGTCACGCTGTGCAGCAATAAATAACACAGGGATGTTGATTGGCCGCACTTCTTGAATGGGGCGATAACGAATCAAATTAAAAAACACCCGAGCAGGAATTTCCCCACTCCAGTAATGATCGGGGTTCACAATTGACATATAACCTGCATAACTGTCTGTGGTCGGTAAAAAACACAGTTCTTTTTGCGCCACCACTGCAAGCGTTTTGGGCGACATCCCTACCTTTGCTCCCATATAGTCCTGACTGGAGATTTTTAGGGCTTTCGGAAGTTGCTGCAAAGGATATAACTTGGCACTTTCCGCACCATCTACAAAAGGCACTTGTACCATGACCGCGGCAATATTGTGTAAGCGTGAGGCCAAACTCAGCACATATCCGCCACTCAGAGAAGTTCCCCACAGAATCATGCGTTTGGCATCAATCGACTTACGTTCCGCGATATGTGAAATCATGCTGCGCCAGTCGTCTAACTGCGCCTCTATGGATACCAACTCACGTGGACGCCCCGTACTTCCGCCCCAATAGCGATAATCGAATAACACCACGGCATAGCCTGCCTGAGCAAAATGCTGTGCGTATTGCACCAATTTAAAATGACGCAAGGCTGCTAGACCATGCGCCATCAGAATCACCGCGGGTTTTTCTATAGATTTAGGGCGATAAAAGTCTGCAGCAATCACCTCGTGATCACTTTTGACATATAAAGGCTCGACTGTATAGGAATGCATAAGCGCTCCATTGCGTTATTTTATCGTTATCGTCGTTATAAATATTTCAGAACATTCTGCTCTTGAATCTGCTTAATGCTATCATAAAGCATATTGTCATGAATAAAATGATGGAGTATTCCCATGTCTGAACAAGTCGGTTTTGCGGGTCAAATTGGTCCTGAACATGTGAGCCAAGTTGTAGAGAAAGGCTTTAAGTCAATTATTAATAACCGCCCAGATATGGAAGGTGGTCCTGAACAGCCCACTAGTGCACAAATTGAAGAAGCAGCACGTGCTGCAGGTTTAGATTATGTCTATCAACCTGTGGTGTCTGGTCAAATTACTGAAGTCGATGTGCGTACTTTTGCCAATCACTATAACGAATTGCCAAAACCTGTGTTGATGTTCTGCCGCACGGGTAACCGTTCAAACAACTTATTCCAGTTGGCAAAACAAATGGATTTGTTGGATGACTAGATCAATCCTCAAGTATGTATTTTGCTGTGTTCTGATCTGCAGCTGAGTCACGCTCAAAACGATGCTAAGGCTTAAATAGCAAAGTCAGTGTTGCAGGTCAGATGAATGCTGCAAAATTTTCACAGTTGATGCGACAAGGTTTTAAATCTGTGATTGTGAACCGTCCTGATCAAGAAATGGGCAATGCAGTCAAGGTGAGTGAATTACGCAATATCGCGGAAAAATCTCAGGTCAGTGTGATTTATCAACCCGTTAGTAGCGGTAAAATTTCTCAAACAGATATTCTTGAATTTGCCAAATATTATAATGAGCTTCCAAAACCCATTCTGATGATTTGTCGTAGTGGCGCTCGTTCTAGTACGTTATTTCATCAGGCAAAATCTCAAGGTTTGTTGCATGAATAAAATTTTATTGGTGGTGATGTGTGTCTTGGCGCTGAGTGCTTGTAGTTCTATGCAAATCCGCCCGACGGTGGGTGTGAGTGTGGGGACTTCGCTTTAATTTTTAAATTAAAATCCTCATAAAAAACAGCGCCGAAGCGCTGTTTTTGTTATCTTAATTACTTTTATGGTAGTAATCCTGCGAAGGGATCGTTTAAAGCACAATTCTGCCCATAAGGACTTTCATCAAATGGTTGACCTGCTTCAGAATCAAAATCCTCTTTTAATAATCCTAATCCGTACACTAAACTTGAATTCAAATCTTTAGTACTAACACTTGTCTTCGCTTTAAACTCTACAGTTTGCCACCCAGCATACTGTCTCAAATACTGAACACTAAAATTAAACTTACCAGTTGAATCTGTTGTATAGGTAAAAGTAGGACTCACATTGCCTTGAGGATCAACAAATCCTGTAGCTAATTGAACGTTTGATTTATCAACAATCTCACAATATGATTGAACACGAGATGGTAATACTAAACTCTCAATGCTCTTAATCGCATCAGCTATTGTTTGAGTTTGATTTTTTAAATCATTTACAATATTAGTCTGTTGATTAATTCGTTGTTGCTTTTCAGCTGTTGCTGATGCAATTGCAGTCGTTAACTTAACTCTTAACCCTTCAAGCCTTAAATTTAGCTGTGCAATTTCTCCATTAATTGAAATAATTTCAGCTTGATACTGTTGAATAGATGGCTCATTTTTTCTATTTTGGGCTAATTCTAAATTAGTCTGTGCTTTCGCTAATAATGAACGCTGATCGCGTATTTGCTGTTCTACAGTTGCAATCTCATTTTGAAGTCTAGTTATTTCAGCTGATTGTACAGGTTCACCTTGAATTGAAGCCAACAAACTTTCTTGCTGCCTTAAATTGCTATTTTGAGTATTTAAATTAGCACGAAGAGGATTTAAACGAATATTGCGCGTACCGTCTAATTGTGCTTTTGTTTGGAAGTAGCCGCGACCAGCACGTAATAAATCAATGCTCATCGTTACACGATAATTAGGTAATGGCTTTCCATCTATATCAACAACATGCGCAGACAGAGCTTCTCTATAATATAAAGCATCAGCAGTCTTCGCAAGCTCACCAGACTTACCAAAAGTAATATTGCCTATAGGTTGTTCGATTACACCTTTTGATACATTGATCTTAATAGATTGTTTGCTTACAACCTGATTACCATCAACAATTTTAGCATCTAAAGTAATACCTGAATCTATAATATTACTAACTAGCGAATCAGGAACTGTAGGCAAAGTAATATTGTATTTAATGTTACCATTAGAATCTGTTATACCGACTGAACTTCCATTTATTGTTACTTTATTAGTTTTTGTATCTACTATTGATAATGTAACTTCTCTACCAGAAACTCCCCCACCATTTTCATCAATTGCTTTAACCGTAACAATTGCATTATCTCCCGTTACAACGAGTGTCGGTTTATTTACAGCAATATCTAAGTGGTATTGCGCTATATTTGAAGACTGTACGGAATCAACTACTTCCAAAATTCTTGTTTGTGAGGTTAATTTTCCAGCTGCATCCTTATAGATTGCATTCAAACGAATACCATCCCTAAGTAATTCAGATATATTTTTTACATTTGAAGGTGTTAATCTGATTGTAAAAATAGCATTACCATTTTCATCAGATTTAACATTTGAACTTCCTTCGATAGTAACCCCATTATTTATAGTATCTTCAACCGCTAGGACAACAGACTCGCCAGAAACACCACCGCCATTAACATCAGCTAATTTCACAGTAATAACTGCCGTATCTCCTGTTACAACCAATTGAGGTTTTGAAGCATTAATTATTAAATGGTAATTAGTCTCAACAGCATTAGAACCACCATTATTAATGCTCCCCCCACTTTCTGTGGATGAAGATCCATTATTATAATAACCATCACTTCCACCGCCACCACAGCCAGCCAATAAAACTGCTAAAGCCACAGCCGAAAATTTCAAACTAATTTCTTTCTTTTTCATTGAGTTATTCCCCAAATCCCTCTAAAACTATGAGTTAATCAAACATATAATTAATATTGTCAGATATGTAACCATAGTTACTGCTTTATGTAAATAAAAGCATGATAAATGTTTTGCTTGTGTTAGCCTAAATTTATTTATTACATGAAGTAGCTCACAAATGTACGACCTCATTATTATTGGTGCAGGCACCGCAGGCATTAGCGCCTATAAAGAAGCGATTAAATACACCCAAAACCTACTCATCATCAATCACGGTCCATGGGACACCACCTGTGCCCGCGTTGGTTGTATGCCCAGCAAAGTTCTCATCTCTAGTGCCAATCGCATGCACGACATACAACATGCACAAGAAGTTGCACTCACGGTAGATGCAAAAATTGATACATCCCAAATCATGACGCACGTACGCCAATTACGTGATCGTTTTACCCGTGCCACACAAAAAGATGTAGATCGTTGGGAAGCATCCCATAAAGTTTCGGGCTTTGCGACTTTTATAGATGCCCATACAATTCAAGTGAATGGACAGCAATATCAGGCAAAAGCTTTTATTATTGCAGTCGGTTCTACTCCTGCTTATGAGCAAGCATGGAAAGAAAAATTAGGCGAACGCTTAATCACATCAGATCAAATCTTTGAATTAGAGAACTTACCCCAATCTTTGGCCGTCATTGGCAGTGGTGTAATTGCAATCGAATTGGCTCAAGCTATGCAACGCTTAGGGGTAGATACCACTATTTTTGCCCGTAGTCGTAAAGTTGGTTCACTCCGCAGCCCAGAACTACAAACCATTGCACAAAATACACTTAGTCAAGAATTGAATATCAACTTTGAAACCTTGCCAACACAACTACAAAGAACAGAACAAGGCGTGCAAATTGAATATCAAGAAGATGGACAAACACAGAGCTTAACTGCCGATTATGTATTGGTTGCCACGGGTAGACGCAGCTATTTAGATCAGCTTCAACTTGAAAATATTGATACGAGTTTTAACAACATCAAACAGCTCCCAATTGATGCACACACCAAACAACTCGGACGGCATGCTATTTTTATTGTGGGTGATGCACACACGAATACTCCCATTCAACATGAAGGAGCACATGAAGGGCGTGCAGCCGTGCATAATTGTTTAAGCTTTCCAAATATTGAAAATATTAAAACATTAACCCCCATGGGTATTGTGTTTAGCTCACCTGAAATGGCATCTGTAGGACAAAACTATAAACAACTGAAAGATCAAAATATTGCATTTACAACAGGCTTTGTTTCTTATGAAAAACAAGGTCGCGCCTTGGTGCTAGGAAAAAATAAAGGTGCTATTGAAGTTTATATTGATAATAAAAGTCAAAAGTTATTAGGTGCTGAATTATTTGTGGATGCTGCTGAGCACATGGCGCACTTATTGGCTTGGATGATTGATGAAGAACTCACACTTGAGGATATTTTAGATAAACCGTTCTACCATCCAACGCTAGAAGAAGGTTTAAGAACAGCATTTAAACATGCACGTCGACAACTACGTGAAGTCTAATCAAATTTGGAAAATATGCTTACTATTTAAAACCATCCTCAGATGGTTTTATTTTGCCTTCACTTTTTATAGTTTTTAATATTTTCTTTTCCACATAAAAAACACCCCCAACGCTAGTTGAGGGTGTTTAGAATAATGAGCTGGCGATGACTTACTCTCACATGGGTAACCCCACACTACCATCAGCGCGAAGAGGTTTCACTTCT
>NZ_VOZL01000024.1:0-36778 GCF_013419805.1 Acinetobacter sp. YH12058 | reverse complement strand
AATGGCAGTGTGTGGAGTGCGGTACGCTCCATGATCGGGATGTAAATTCCGCACTGAATATTCTTGCGCTCGGGCATGAGCGTCTAGCAGTAGGAATCTCCGTCCTTTAGGTCGGGGAGGATGTCAAGTTCAAATAGTCAGAATTCATATCAGTATCAAACAATCAGGGATTTGCCATGACACAAAACACAATGCAGCAGATTATTATTACAGAACCAGGTGGCCCAGAAAAATTAGCCTATGAAACGGTTGCAATACCTGAGCCACAAGCCAACGAGGTTTTGGTCAAAGTACATGCTTTGGGTTTAAATCGTCCTGATATTTTACAGCGTCAGGGGCTGTATCCTATGCCTAAAGGCGTGACGCCAGTGCCAGGCTTAGAAGTAGCAGGTGAAGTGGTTGCTGTGGGTGCAGATGTTTGCCAGTTTAAAGTTGGTGATGCAGTGTGTGGCTTAACTAATGGTGGTGGCTATGCAGAATATTGTGTTGTACCAGAAAGCCAGACTTTGACAATTCCAACAGGTGTCAGTTTTGTACAAGCCGCTGCGATACCTGAAACGTTTTTTACTGTGTGGGCCAATGTATTCCAAATGGGCAAAGCCAAAGCAGGTGAAACGGCACTAATTCATGGCGGAACCAGTGGTATTGGTACAACTGCTTTAATGTTGTGCAAAGCCTTAGGTTTAAAAACCTTTGCAACTGTAGGTTCAGATGAAAAAGTACAGGCAATTTCACACCTCACCACAGCGATTAATTACAAGACACAAGATTTTGAACAAGTGATTAATGCAGCGACAGACAATGCCGGGGTCGATATCATTTTAGATATTGTTGGTGCGCCGTATTTGGAACGTAATTTAAACTTATTACGTCGTGATGGTCGCTTGGTGTATATCGCATTCTTAGGTGGTGCAAAAGCCAAAGAAGTAAAACTTGGTCAAATTATGATGAAGCGTCTTACCATTACCGGTTCGACCATGCGCGCCCGCAATACTGCAGAAAAAGCTGAAATTACCAAAGGTTTGCAAGAGATCGTTTGGCCATTGTTAGCCAAAGGTGAATGTCTGCCTATGATTTATAAAACCTTTCAGTTTGATCAAATTCAGCAAGCGCATGCCGAAATGGATACAGGCGAGCATGTGGGCAAAGTAGTGGTCGAAGTGATTTAAAGACTCAAATTTAAAATCAACGTACATAAAAAAACTGACCGAGTGTCAGTTTTTTATGTGTACTTTATAGAGGATTTTAACAAAGATTTTTTGAATCAGTTTTAGCAATTATTTTAATCATAATTACATAAATATTCCTTTAAACTACAATTCAACACAATAAAATTTTTCCAAATAGTCAAATATTAAGGAGGTGTAGGACACACCCTGTCAATAATAAACCTTATCTTTATATTCATTGAATTCATTCTCAAGATTACAAAACGGTTCATGTAAAATAATTTGATAGAGAGAGCAGGCTTATGAAAATTTTATCTGCATATACGACAAAGCACAGTCTACGTGCATTAAAACGGTTACACAAAAATATTGTTCGTCAGCAAATCAATGTTGGGAACTTAAATAAAATGTATCATGCGATGCTACATTTAGAGCGCTATATTGACCGCCTCGATCATGATAAACGCGAAAACTTGTATTAAGTGTAAAGAGCAACCTGTTAATTATTTTTTACTAAAAAGTACAAGTGAGTTGAAAAGTTAAACCTGTTATTTATTGGATTATTCATTTGAAATAACGGGTTTTAAATAGACGGTAAAATTCAGGAGAAAAACTAAGGGAACAATAAGAAATTTAAAATAAACAAGGATGATCAAAGCTGAAAGATCAATTTTAAACTGCTGCACTGTAATAGGTGCAGCACTGCCTTGTGTGAACAATTGCTTCGGAATGTGTCGAGCTTTTAGCTAAATTGTGCGAAAATAGCGTTTTGCTATTTTTGTCCAAGGGCAGTACATGATTGACCAATCTCCTGAATCATTAAGTGATATCGAAATACTCGACATTTTGCAGTCTATGAAAAGTGATGAGCTAGACACAGAGGCAAAAGAAATTATCCGTAATGGTGGGAAAGCAGGTCGTCAGGAAGCGCATAAAGCAGCGTTGGTGGCACTTAATCAGTCATTCGAAAGCAAATTTGTAGAAGCAGTAAGTTTGGCTTTGCAGTTAAACGAAGCGCAAATGAAAAAAATCCGTTATAAAAAAGACCGTGTACGTATTTTAAAAGCACGTGGCATTGATTATTTAGCCATTGATGGCACAGAAACTGCACAAGTATTGGCTCAGGTTGCACAAGCGATTGTGCGTGAAGATGCTGTGGTGACGCATGATTTGCACAACATTTTTCCTTTCTGGAAAGAGGGCTGGCCGATGGTGCAATTCGACAATGTCTATAAAATTCTAGCTGAAGATATTGCGATTCACTATCAAGCGGTATTGGATGAATTGATCAGCAAATATTAAATAGATATTCAGCTGAATTTCAGATGTATCTGTTCAGGTTTGAAAAAAGCACCACTTCATTTTGATGTGGTGCTTTTTTATGAATGCTAGAAAATCTGGATGCAGATCAAACCCACACGAATACAGTGAATTTCACAAATTTCAACCTTGTTGATTCTGAATATATTGTTTGATTATTTCCAAAGGCGCACCACCACAAGACCCTGCAAAATATGATCTTGACCATAAAACAGGTTTTGTATAATTCCCTCTCAAGTCTAAAAACTCATTTCGCATTCTTCTACTTGTTACAGACTTTAAATTATTAACCAATTTGCTTAACTGTACCGTTGGTGGATACTGAATAAGCATGTGAACATGGTCGGATTCACCATTACATTCCTTTAATTCAGCATCAAAATCTTTACATATTTCAGTTGCACACTCATTGAAATATTTATGATGCAACTCACCTAGTATTTTTTTTCGATATTTCGTTATAAAAACTAAATGAACATGAAGATTAAAGGCTGAATGTCGGTTTTTATATATCTCACTCATTGAAAAATATACCTAAAATGTTAGAATCAGCACCATATTAACAGGTACACACTCATTAATGAAAATCAACAAAGCGTATAAATTTAGGCTTGAGCCTAATGTCGAGCAAGAGGTTATTTTAAATAATCTCGTTGGCTCTGCACGCTTTGTTTGGAATCAAATATTAGCAATTTCATTTGAAATGTTTGCTCAAAATAAACACATTAATGCGGTGAATCTAGTAAAAAAGATAACAGCACTGAAAAAGAATCCTCAGTTTAGCTTTTTAGATGGAAATTCAAATGCTGTGTCACTTCAACAAAAAGTTCGTGATCTTGCATCAGCATGGGGGAAGTTTTTCAACCCTAAAGAACATGCTCGACTAAAAGAAAAAAAGCGCAAACCTAAGAAACCTAAATTTTTTAAATTGGCTGATGGTACTGAGGTTCAGTTGCGCCCACTTATGCCTAGATTTAAGAAAAAATCAGACGGTTATGATTCCATTCGCCTTGTACAATTCGATAAATACTGTTGGGTTAAAGGAAATAAACTCAAACTCCCTAATGGCGTAGGTGTTATTAAATTCAGGAAGTCGCAAGAGATTCTAGGCACAATAAAAAATGTGACGATCAGTAAGGTGTCAGGACGTTGGTACGTTTCATTCTGTACTGAAACAGAACTTACTGAAATGCCGATCCACCCATCAAAATCAGCGATTGGTGTTGATCTTGGTGTTAAGAAATTAATCACTACCTCAAATGGTCAGGTCTTTGACCCGATCAATAGCTTTAAAACCAATCAGATTAAATTAGCTAGACTTCAACGGAAGCAGAGAAAGAAAGTTAAATTTAGTCAAAATTGGAAAAAACTGAATTTTAAAATCAATAAACTACATCATCACATTGCCAATATTCGTCATGACTACTTGCAAAAAATCACTACAACGCTCAGCAAAAACCACGCAATGATTGCTGTTGAGGATTTAAAAGTAGCAAATATGTCGAAGTCAGCAAGTGGCACAATCGAAAATCAAGGAAAGAATGTAAAAGCTAAGTCAGGCTTAAACAAATCAATCCTAGATCAAGGTTGGGGCATGCTCGTTAGTATGTTGGAATATAAGCAACAATGGCGAGGTGGATTACTTGTAAAAGTTGATCCGAAGTACACAAGTCAAACCTGCTGTGAATGTGGTCATGTAGCAAAAGAAAACCGACAAACTCAAGCTAAATTTGAGTGTGTCGGATGCGGTTATGTTGCGAATGCGGATTTAAACGCATCTCGTAATATATTGTCGGCAGGACATGCCGTTTTGTCTGTGGAGGGTGGATGCGGTAAAGGTCGCCCTAAGAAGCAGAAAGCAAGCGAAATCCGTGAGGAAGTCGCCTAAGAGCTTTGCTTTTAGAATCCCCCACTTGAGTGAAAACGAAAGTGGTGGGAGTATGTCAACCATCTGCTTCAGTGTTGTTTTGTATTTCCTGCGTTTCTACAATTCGTGTCACTAAAAGTTGGTCAATTTTAAAATGATCGACGTCGACCACTTCAAATTTATAACCATCAAAAAGTACAGAGTCGGCAGGACGCGGGATTTTACGTAGCTTATACATCATAAAACCTGCAATGGTTTCATAATTTTCATCATCTGGCATTTCATCAATTTGCAGCGCGTGTTTAATGTCTTCAATTGGTGTACTGCCATCAATCAGCCAAGAATTGTTATCACGTTTAATGATTTGCTGATCTTCTTCAATAGGTGTTACCCAATCGCCCATCACAGTAATCATAATATCAGACAGGGTAATTACGCCCACAACCAACGCATATTCATTAATGACTACGGCAAATTTTTCTTTGGTAGAGCGGAAACGGTCTAAGACTTCAGACAGCGTGAGTGTATCTGGAATGGTTAATACATTACGGATGGTGCTTTCATTTAGTTGTAGTAAAGATTGATTATTGAGGATTCTGACCAAAATATCTTTGGCATCAACATAGCCAATAACATCATCAATATTTTCGCTACAGACCAAAAATTTGGAATAAGGATATTCTGCAAGTTTTTGACGAATACTGGCTTCAGATTCCTTTAGGGTAAAAAACACCACATTTTCACGTGTAGTCATACTCGAAGGCACGTTACGTTCTTCAAGTTCAAACACGTTTTCAATAAAGTGATGTTCCTGCTTTTGTAAAACACCTGCTTGAGCGCCTGCATCCATGACTGCAGAAATATCATCAAATGTAATATTGTCTTCGCGCGTGGTATTTACTTTAAATAAACGGAACAGCACGTTGGCAATCGCATTAATCATCCATGCCAAAGGCTTGCATATCCGAATAAAAATTTGAATCGGATTAATCACCGATACCGCAATTTTTTCAGGGGCGATCATTGCCAAACGCTTAGGCATTAGGTCGGCAAATAAAATAAACAGCGAAGTCACTAAGGTAAATGACAAGGCAAAACTAAGCGTTTCAGCCCATGGTCCTTGATAGAAGCGCACAACTAAGTTGTAAAAATAAGGACGGAATGCGCCTTCACCTAAAATACCACCTAAAATGGCAACTGCGTTTAAGCCAATTTGTGAGGCAGCAAAAAAATCAGCTGAGTTTTCTTGTAGATCTAAAACTTTTTGGGCACGTTCATCGCCTGATTCGGCTAGAATTTTCAGTTTAACTTTACGTGCACCAGCCAACGCAATTTCAGTCAGCGATAAAAAACCAGCTCCGACAATGAGGATGAGGATAATAACAATATTCTGGAAGAGGCTCACGAATCCACCTGTGGATTATATTATTTTAAATATAACAATTTGAATCTTTATTAAACAATGAGGAATATCGAAATATTCCTCATCTGAGTATAAGCGTTTGTGCCAATAAGTTCAGTGAATTTTTAATTAATAGGCTGAAAATTGAGAGTTATTCAGTAAAAACTCACGGTTTTCTTCTTCAATCATTTGGCGCGCTACATATAAAATCAATTGGCGTAACCAACGGTGTGCAGGGTGATGATGTAACAACGGACACCATGCCATCTTTAATTCAAATTCTGGAATATAAAATGGTGGGTCTTTAATCAGTAAACTTTGGCTTTTGGCTTGTAAGCGCGCAATACGTGTAGGTAAGGTTGCGACTAAATCTACATTAGACGCGAGTAGTGCAGGCATTTGATAATGACGGGTAAACACCGAAATTTTACGTTTTTGTCCAATACGCTCTAAAGCTTGATCAATCCAACCCAGTCCCGCTTGTTTCTCTGGATTCACACCAAAACCAACGCCCATACCTGTTTTAGAAACCCAAATATGTTGTGCATCTAAGTAGCTTTTTAAATTCAGGTTATTGGCAGCAGGGTGTTTGTGATTGAGCAGGCAAGAAAAACTATCACGCCAAACTAAAACCTGATGGAAACTTTGTGGAATTTCATTAAAACGGTTAATCGCCAAATCGACTTTACCTTGTTCCATGTCGCGATAAGACACATCACTCGGGGTTAAAAAGTCTAATACCACATTAGGTGCTTCAGAGCGTAAAGCTTTAACCAAGCGTGGGACTAATGTGGCTTCTGCGTAATCGGAGGTCATAATCCGAAATACACGATTTGAAGTATAAGGGCGGAACTCAGTACGCGGCTCCAAAATCATAGAAAGGTCAGATAAGGCATCGCGGATACGCGGTTGTAATTCTAAGGCACGTTCAGTTGGCGTCATGCCTTCAGAAGAACGAATCAGCAGGGGATCATTAAATAAATTGCGCAAACGACGTAAAATGTTACTCATCGCAGGTTGGGTAACGCCCAATTGTTCTGCAGCACGGGTTACATTTTTTTCACGAAGTAAGACGTCAAGATAAATTAATAGATTAAGATCAACCCGCTCCAGATTCATAAAATAAATACCGAAAATAAAATCACTAAATTATTGGAATTATGCCATAAGCCGTAAGGCTTGTGTATAAATTATGATGAAAAAATCGACGAGATAAACAGCAAAAAATCTGAATAAAAACAGCCAGCCCCATCATTATTTCCTAAAGAAATGTAGGTTGCCTAGTACTGCATCTATACTTTTTAATCTTAAATGCAAAAACACTTAAAAGCATTGGCAGAACTGATAGCAGATTCTATTTTGTATGAAACTTATGCACTTACATTGCGCTGAAAAGCAGCAAAATTTTGCTAAAAAATGGCAGAAATCGCCAATGCAAGCATTTTTTATGAAATGCAAGACTTAAGTCTAATGCAGAAAATATCGGCACAGAGATGAATTTGTAAGCAAAGATATTTGATTGATTTTCTAAATAAGGTTTTTAAAATCAATATGTTGTGTTTTTATTGTTTTTGTGAATTAAGACTTTGATCTATACATTTTTTTAAAAAATACCGAGAATTACACGAGAATATTGGATTAATTCATTCAGTCACTCTACTCTGTATTCATCGTAACGAAGTGCTCTAAATCTGAGCAATCAAGCATAAGCGCGATTTAGCCTTCGATTGATAAATCCTAAATAATATTACAGGGTACAATATCATGACTACATACCAAACAGCGATTGATGCAATCCGCGAATTAAAAGCAAAATTCGGCAACACTTGGGCAGACATCAGTCCTGAAGATGCTGCGCGTATGCAAATGCAAAACCGTTTCAAAACTGGTTTAGATATTGCTAAATATACAGCTGCGATTATGCGTCGTGATATGGCTGCTTATGATGCTGATTCAAGCAAATACACTCAATCTTTAGGTTGCTGGCACGGTTTTGTTGCGCAACAAAAAATGATTGCGAACAAAAAATACTTCGGTACTACTGAACGCCGTTATATCTACCTTTCTGGTTGGATGGTTGCTGCACTTCGTTCAGAATTCGGTCCACTTCCTGACCAATCTATGCACGAAAAAACTTCTGTTCCTGCATTGATCGAAGAAATCTACACATTCTTACGTCAAGCTGACGCGAAAGAATTAAACGATTTGTTCCGCGCACTTAAAAAAGCACAAGACGCTGGTGATACTGCTAAAGCTGCTGAAATCACTGCTCAAATCGACAACTTTGAAACTCACGTTGTGCCAATCATTGCGGACATCGACGCTGGTTTCGGTAACGAAGAAGCAACTTACTTATTAGCTAAGAAAATGATCGAAGCGGGTGCGTGTGCACTTCAAATCGAAAACCAAGTTTCTGACGCGAAACAATGTGGTCACCAAGCTGGTAAAGTAACTGTTCCACACGAAGACTTCATCGCTAAAATCCACGCGTTACGTTATGCGTTCTTAGAAATGGGTCTTGACGACGGTATCATCGTTGCACGTACTGACTCTGAAGGCGCTGACTTAACTCAAAAAATCCCAGTAGTTAAAGAGCCAGGCGACATCGCTTCTCAATACATCAGCTACTTAGACACTCAAGAAATTGACATCTCTGAAGCGAAAGAAGACGAAATCCTAATCAAGCGTGATGGTAAATTACACCGTCCTAAGCGTTTAGCTTCTGGCTTGTACCAGTTCCGTGAAGGCACTCAAATTGACCGCGTTGTACTTGACTGTGTAACTAGCTTACAAAACGGTGCTGACCTTCTTTGGATCGAAACTGCGACTCCAAACGTAGAAGAAATCGCTCACATGGTTAACCGTGTACGTGAAGTTGTGCCAAATGCGAAACTTGTTTACAACAACTCTCCATCATTCAACTGGACACTGAACTTCCGTCAACAAGCGTACGACCGTTGGGTTGCTGAAGGTAAAGACGTATCTGCATACGACCGCGCTAAATTAATGAGCGCTGAGTACGACGATTCTGAATTGGCTGCTGAAGCTGATGAAAAAGTACGTACATTCCAAGCAGACGCTTCTCGTGAAGCAGGCGTGTTCCACCACTTGATCACTCTGCCTACTTACCACACAGCTGCTCTTTCTACTCACGAGCTTGCTCAAGGTTACTTCGGTTCTGAAGGTATGTTGGCTTATGTTGCTGGCGTACAACGTAAAGAAATCCGCGGTGGTATCGCTTGTGTGAAAC
This sequence comes from Acinetobacter sp. YH12058, assembly GCF_013419805.1. NCBI lineage: Bacteria > Pseudomonadati > Pseudomonadota > Gammaproteobacteria > Moraxellales > Moraxellaceae > Acinetobacter > Acinetobacter sp. YH12058. Next base: position 27,770 of record NZ_VOZL01000024.1, on the reverse strand, counting down.
ACCAAGCAATGGCTGGTTCTGACATCGGTGACGACCACAAAGAAATCTTCGCTGGTGACAACGCGCTTAAAGCGGGTGACGATGCGAAAAACACAATGAACCAATTCAACGCGTAATCGCTTGATGGTTTAAAAGAAAACCCTGCATCAGCAGGGTTTTTTTATGGCTGTAGAAAAATCAAAGAATTCTGAAACACTTTTTAAGAAATAACTTTAAAGTGAAGTTTCTTTATTTATGAAAATTCAGCAGCTGTAACCTATTTAATTTTGATCACATCTGCCTGTACAGAAGCAGGGTAATGGAAAGACACCTTAATCCATTGTTTTTGTTGTGCAGGAATCGGTTCTAAAAATTGCGGATCGACTACAGCAGCATATTCCTGATATTGCTGATCGACCAAAACCAAGTCATTGGCATGTAATTGTAATGCTTGATCAGATTGATTGTGAATTGCCAGAAAATAATCGTGTGCCATCACAGGGTCGTTTAATTCTTTGACCTCAACATTTTGTACGTGTTCAGCCTGAATATCGACATGCTTCAGGGCATTACTGACTTGCATATTTTCTACAGGATGTAAGAAAACCTGAGTTTCATTTTTCTGTTGATTTTGTATATTTTTCTGATTGTATAAGCTGAATTTAAGACCGTGAGCTGTGAGTTGAATACGTGCATAGGCTTGCCCATTTTCTGTATTGAGCAACCATTCATTTGCCGTGTTTTGCGATGGGTGTTGGTTCTGTTTGTCTTGCTGATTGTTGCCCTGAGCAGCTTGAATCGTTCCCGCCACTTGGTTTTCGCGCTGCCGCTGTTTCGAGCGTTTAATGTCGATGAGTTGAAAGGTTTGATCATCATTCAGGCGTAAATGAATCACATGCTGTTCACAGTTGTCACAAGGCAATAAGGCTCTAAAGTTACCTGTAGCTTGTCCTGTCCATGAAGTTGCTGAATTTTGAACTTCAGTTTTGGGCGTAATTTGTGGCTCAGAAGGCAAAGCGGATTGATATTCCCTGCTTGGATCAGTTGATCCGCAAGCTACTAAAAATAAGCTAAGTGTACTGAGTGCAATCGGATAACGATTCAGCATAAATGTTCTGAACTTCAAACTTGTCTTGCTGCCACCTTAAACTTTCACCTTGTATCTGAAAAGCCAATTTGCCTTATTTTTAATGAAGATTTGTAGCAAATCATAACAAGCCAGATGTTTTAAAGTTTTAAGTTTCACTTCAAGGATTACATCGGATTAGACCGTAAAAAACTCAGCAAACTGTGCGTAAATTTATATATTTACCATTTTAAACTTGCTTGAATCTAGCAATGAATAAGCGCAAAAACAGTATGATTTTGCATTGAATGACAAAAATAAGATGAGTGCAGGAAATTTTTATACATTTATAAAGTATTTGTTTATTTATTCGTCGTTTTAGACTTTTGTATTTGTCGATGCTTGCTAAAATTCGCACACTTTATTTGGGGTATGCGGTTGTGTTTGAAAAGTTAGCTGAGCGAAGCTTAAATTTAATGGGTTGGGAAATCGACAATCATTGTCCGTTGGAATTAGACCAATATGTGATGATTGCTGCACCGCATACCAGTAATTGGGATGCCTTATATGCACGCTTAGGGCTTAAAGCTTTGGGCGTTAATGTTCGCTTGACCATTAAAGACAGCTATATGAAATTGCCGTTTGGGCCATTTGTCCGTGCGATGGGAGGTATTGGTATAGACCGTCGTCCGAAAGCACCAGGCGAAGCACGACCTAGTATGGTTCAGCTCATGACGGACTTATTTAAAAACCATCCTAAATTGGTGATGTTGGTGACGCCTGAAGCCACACGTGCGCGTCAAGAACAATGGAAAACAGGTTTTTATCATGTTGCGTTAAATGCAGGTGTGCCAATTGCTTTGGCGTATATGGATTACGCAAAAAAGAAAACGGGTGTGGGAAAAATTGTGCATCCAACCGGTGATTTTGAAAAAGATATGGCTGAAATCATGGCATTTTATGCGCAGGTTCAAGCAAAATTTCCTGAAAGTTTTAGTGTCGATACACGTTACTATTCAGAATAAGCACACTATTTCAGTGTAATAATCTATCAAAACTAAAAGACAGGGGATTATCCCTGTCTTGCTTTAAAACGTGGATTGGATTTGCAAATCACAAATAATTTGCCACGACGTTTCACAATTTGACAATCGGCACGCGATTTTGCACTTTTTAAAGATGAACGAACTTTCATGAAGATAAACACTACAATATGTAATGTTATAATATTACATTAATAGATGACTCTTGAAAAGTGTCGATAGTCATAAAATTACCGCGTATCTTTTAAGGAGAAAATTTAAACAACAATCTTTTGGTATAAGCCCGCACGTACAGTTCCCGCTTTGCTCTCTTTAACTTTTTGCCAAGTCTGCGGTAATTTTAACAGGTTTAAATCACGATCTGCTTCAACATAAATCAGACCTTGTGCCGCAATGAGTGGATCAGCCAACCCTGCCAATTCTTCCCATAAATCTAAACTATAAGGCGGGTCTAAAAATACCAAATCAAACTGATCTTTTAGTGTCGCCAAAGCATGTTGTGCGGTAGAAACTTTTAATTGTGCTTTGCTTTTATTGACGCGTAATAATTCTAAATTTTGCTGTAAAAACTGTGCTTGTGTACGGTTTGGCTCAATCATGACCACGTGTGCCGCACCGCGAGACAGGGCTTCAAAAGCTAAAGCGCCCGAACCTGAACAGAGGTCTAACACTTTGGCGTTTTGCACATCCCACATTAACCAGTTGAATAAGGTTTCGCGCACTCGGTCGGGCGTAGGGCGTAATCCCTCAATTGAAGCAAAAGCCAACTGACGACGTTTCCATTCTCCACCAATAATGCGTAGTTGATTTTTCATGGCTTAGTCGCTCTCAATTGGGTTAGTGGGTACAACTGCTGTTGGCGCAGTTACAGGTGGATTGGTTGGAGCTGAACTCGGAGTAGTTTGCGAAGGATTTGGGTTGAGCGCAGGGTGATTGGTTGCTGTATTCGGATTATTCACGTTATTCGTATTTGGTGCAGTAGATGAAGGGACTTCACCACTTGGCAATTCACTTGGTTTTAAACCTGCAGTCATTAAGCCACCACTCACTTGTGCGGCAGATGGACGAATTGGCTTTTTATTTTTATTCAGTAACCAATAGTCTAAAATTGGACGCGCCAAAGCCGTTGCTGCAGAACCACCGCGACCATTTTCTAGAATGATGGCAATTGCGATTTCAGGGTTTTCGGCAGGAGCGAAGCCAACAAATAAACCGTGGTCAAGCTGACGGTCGGTCAATAAGGCTTCGTTATAGCGTTTACCTTGCGCAATACTTTTAACCTGTGCTGTACCTGTTTTACCTGCAACTGAATATTGCAAGCCGCCTTTAATCCCTTTACCTGTACCTGATTGAATCACATCAACCATGGCATCACGCATTTTAATCCAGTCTTCTTCTGTGCCGTTAAAGTCAATTTTTCCGTTGGTACCATTGTGAACTTTAAATGGTTTCGCGCCACGACTTTCACGTAACACGTGCGGTGTGACTTTAAATCCTTTGTTGGCGGTGATGGCGGTGGCCATTGCTAATTGCAATGGTGTCGAGGTAAATGCACCCTGACCAATACTGACGGAAATTGTTTCACCTTTCATCCATTTGGCTTTGCGCGTACGCATTTTCCAGTCCGGGTTTGGGTAGAGTCCTGTGCTTTCACTTGGTAAATCGACCCCAGTTTTTTCACTAAAGCCAAATTGACGCATCCAGTCGTTCATTTTTTCAATGCCCATGCGATACGACAATACATAGAAGTAGGTATCACACGACACGACTTGAGCTTTGTGCATATCGACAATGCCATGCCCAGTTTTTTTATGGTCACGGAAACGGTGGCTGTCGCCTGGTAAAGTGAAATAACCATAATCCTGAATGGCGGTTTTCCAGTCGACATAGCCATAATGAATACCGCCTAAACCAAACATCGGCTTAATGGTAGAACCCGGTGGATAAACACCTTGTACTGCACGGTTATAGAGTGGTTGATCTAAATTATCGCGTAAGGCAGAGTAGTCGGTATGGCTAATACCTGTGACAAATAAGTTAGGGTTAAAACTCGGACTGGAGACTAAAGCTAAAATTTCACCTGTACGTGGGTCAAGTGCCACAATTGCACCACGGCGTTCTGCCAGTTGTTCAGAGGCGACCACTTGCAAGCCATAATCCAATGACAAAAACAAATCATTGCCACGTACAGGGTCTTTACGTCCTAAATTGCGCAGCACATTACCATGTGCATCGGCTTCTACAGATTCGTTGCCGGGTACGCCATGTAGCAAGTGCTCATACGATTTCTCCACCCCAATTTTGCCAATCAAGTTGGTGCCTGCATAAGCATCTTTGTCAATTTCTTTCAGTTCTTTGTCGTTAATGCGCCCGACATAACCAATCACGTGCGCAAATAAGTCACCATGCGGATAGTAACGTGTCATCTGGGTTTCAATATTGACCCCAGGGAATTGAAATTTAACTTCACTAAAACGGGCAATATCCGATTCATTTAAATTCAGCTTGATCGATACACGTTCAGTTTTACGTGAAGTTTTAATCCGACTTTTAAAGCGATCGATATCTTCTTCTGTCAGTTGTAAAACAGGTGTCAGTCGCGCAATGGTATCGTCAATATCTTCAACATCTGCACGGCTTAAAGTGGCTGAGAACACAGGGTAGTTATCTGCCAATAACACACCATTGCGGTCATAAATATAACCACGTGCAGGTGCGAGTGGTTGTAGCCGAATTCGGTTTTTATCTGATGCAGTCGCAAATTCATCGTAGCCGCTAATTTGTAAAAAGGCATAACGAGCCACCAACAGCAGCAAGAAAAAAACCACAACACCCACCGAAAAAAAGATGCGATTGCGAAAAATACGCTTCTCTTGCTGAGCATTTTTTAACGGATAGTGTTGTTTCATACAAAAATTGGCTTAACAAAAATGAGGGAGAACGAATTTGGACTATTCTAACGCATCTATTGGCAATTTTGAGTAACCATGTTTGACTGAATTGCCCGATTTAACCTAGAAGATGGGCGCAATCTTAATTTTTGACTTTAGCGACATCAAAATTGTAATTTGCTGTATATAAGAATCCTGACAATTCTGCTAGAGTCAAAACACGAAAACAGGACTGTTTTTAAAATTAAAACAAATGGACACTGGTGACAATAATGACAAAAGTCTATTCTTTCGTGGCATTACTTGCCTTTTCAAGTTTTAGCTTTGCTGGGAACACTACTTTTTTACCTGAAGCAAAAATTAGCGCAGATAGCGCAAAAACCTGGAATGTAGGGGCGGGTATTACCCAAAAATTACTGCATTTGAATGGTGAATGGGTCAATCCTTATGGCATTGCCTATCTAAAAGCGGGGGCTTTTTTAAATGGTGACCATGAAGTCGGTGGGCAAACAGGTTTTCGTTACCCATACCACCTCACAGGTAAAGACAAAAATGGTTATTATATTGGCGCTTACGCAGGACACCTAGAATCTAAATGGGTGGATGGTGAAGAAAAAGCGCGTTTAGGTGCAGGCATTGATCTGGCTTATGTATTACTGAGCCCTGAACGCATCAGTAGCTTTAGTGTTGGCATTGGCGCAGGTGAAAAATTGGAAGATCGACAAGGGCGAGTGATTGCGGAAACTGAGCCTAGACTACAATTTTCCTATACGCTCAGTATGGGTTTGTAGTCAGAATAGTGACTTTTAACTACTTTAGAATCTTGTAATTAGAACTAAATATGGAAAAAATGCATGCTTGAGTACGTCAATCAGTTGTGGCAAACCTTTTTGAATCGTCCAGATTTTTGGGCCGTGCTCAGTATTATTCCTGTGACTGCTTTTGTGACTTGGGCGCACGTGTGGATGGCACTAAAAATGGTGTTCTATCCAATTAGCTTTTGGGGCTTTCACCTTGGGCCTATTCCTGTGGGATGGCAGGGGATTGTACCGCGTAAAGCAGGGCGTATTTCAGGCATCATTACCGATAACACATTGTCAAAATTAGGTTCATTGCGTGAGTTTCTCAATGCTATGGACCCTGACGATATGGCGCGTATTATTGGTGAGCAAGTGGGTTTTGAACTTGAGCACTTAATTGATGAGGTCATGTTAGACCGCAATGCTGTGCTTTGGGAAAACCTACCGTATTCGATTAAACGCCGTATTTACGCACAGGCGCATAAACAATTGCCAGGTGTGCTGCGTGAATTGGTGACTGAACTGACCTTGAATGTTGAATCCTTGGTGGATATGCGTGAAATGGTGGTCAGCCAAATGGAAGGTGATCGCCGCTTAATGGTACGTATGTTCCTAAAAGTCGGTCAAAAAGAAATTAACTTTATTTGGCATATCAGTGCATTGATTGGGATGTTCTTTGGTATTTTCCAAATGATTGTTTGGTTTCTTGTACCATGGCACTGGACGGTTCCATTTTGGGCGGCAATTTGGGGCTTCTTGACCAACTGGATTGCGATTTGGATGGTATTTAACCCAGTCGAACCACATTACGTGAAATATCCGCAGTTCTTTAAATTGACTGAAAATCGTCAATTTCCATGGATTAAGCCAGTGATTCCACGCATTGGGACTTATAATATTCAGGGTGCGTTCATGAAACGCCAAGAAGAAGTCTCGGATGTGTTTGCAACGGTAGTCACAGAAGATCTGATTACGTTAAAATCGATTATGACTGAAATGATGTATGGCAGTAAAAAAGACAAAACCCGCCGTATTGTCAAACGCCACATCAACGAAATTATGGAAACACCATTGGTTCGTACCTCTTTACAGTTGTCTTTGGGGCCAAAAGAGTATGCCAAACTCAAGACTGACTTGATTGATCGTTCGATTGAAATTACGATGGTGCCTGTATGCGACCCTGCCTTTAATGCGAGCCGTGCACAGAAAATTTATCAAATGTTCAGAGATCGTATTCGTGAACTGACGCCAAAAGAATTCCAGAATCTCTTGCGTCCTGCCTTTCAGGAAGATGAGTGGATTTTAATTGTCTTGGGTGGTGTAACTGGTTTTATTGCTGGTTTAATACATTTGTTTGTCGCTTTCTTATAAGAGGATGCTGGCTGCGTAAAGGGCGATGGCTCTGATATGCAACGAGTGTCAAATACATTGTTAAAATGAGGATGTTTTTTTATGCGCATTATCTTACTCGGACCACCTGGAGCAGGTAAAGGTACACAAGCTCAGTTGATCTGTAAGCGCTACAATATCCCACAAATTTCAACCGGTGATATGCTCCGTGCTGCAATTCGTGAAGGTACTGAATTAGGTCTACAAGCCAAAAGCGTCATGGACGGTGGCGGTTTGGTATCTGATGAACTAATCATTGGCTTAGTGAAAGAGCGTATTGCGCAGCCAGATTGCGTGAATGGTTGTATTTTTGATGGTTTCCCTCGCACCATTCCACAAGCTGAAGCTTTGGAAAGCGAGGGCATCAATATCGACCACGTGATTGAAATTGATGTTGCAGACGAAGAAATCGTACAGCGTTTGTCTGGTCGTCGTCAGCACCCTGCATCTGGTCGTATTTATCACCTTGTTTACAACCCACCAAAAGTGGAAGGTAAAGATGACGAAACTGGCGAAGATTTGGTTCAACGTCCAGATGACCAAGAAGAAACTATTCGTAAACGTTTAAAAGCGTATCACTCAGAAACTGAGCAATTGGTTGGCTTCTATCAAGGTCGTGCTGCTTCTGGTGAAAATGCACCAAGCTATAACAAATTGAATGGTCTTCGTCCAATTGAAGAAGTTCAAGCAGATTTGTTTGCTATTTTAGACCAAGCAAAATAAGTCTAGGTCTTAGACCAAGTCTGTTTAAAAGAAAATAAAATCGTTTAAACAGGCTGCTTGTTTTGACTTTAAAAGAGTCCTGATTCATATTAGGGCTCTTTTTATTTGTGTCAGTTTGGGAGAGTGCTTTGCAACATGCTGCTGTGATCATCATGTTATTGGCAAGTATTGCCGTTTTAGGCTTTCTTGTTTTTGTGAGCTATAAGTTATTGCGCAACACACAAGCTCAGAATTCGGCTGAAAAAAAATCAGGCAAGCACTATCAATTGCATCCGAAACTTAAACAACAGCAAGAGCAACAACGTCAGTCTGAAGATTCTCAGGATAAATAAACCATCACACATCTGCAAAAGATTGCAATTTTAAATTTGGGCAGTTTTTATAAAACCTTATGAAAAAGAATAAAATTCTATTAATAATTCTTGTGGTTGGTATTATTACTTTAGGTATTGTAATTTTTATAAAATCTCAAGCAGTTACAGAGACAAAAAGATTAGGTAACGGTGAAAATACCAACCATGAAGAAACAAGTTCATCTCTGTACAATCTTGTGCATAGATTGCACAGTTATCCACACTATTTTGGATGATCCACATTGCTTTGATGATCTAGCTTGTCTTCAATAAGTTTAGATCACTTTGCAAAACTCTACCGAAGCACTTACTTAGATACGGGCTCGTGATGAATTTCATGCAGCGTGATATGCCGATGCGCGCCAAATTCAAAGCGATCAGGCCAGTTACACACATCTGACACCACACATTCACCACATTTAGGCTTACGCGCAATACAACAATAACGGCCATGTAAAATCAGCCAGTGATGTGAGTCAATTAAAAACTCTTTAGGAATGACTTTAATTAAACGGTGTTCGACTTCTAAAACATTTTTACCCACAGCTAAACCTGTACGGTTACCTAAGCGGAAAATATGCGTATCGACCGCCATGGTTGGCTGTCCAAACGCGGTATTTAACACTACATTGGCAGTTTTACGTCCCACGCCAGGCAAGGCTTCTAAATCTGCACGATTATCAGGCACGATGCTGCCGTGTTTTTCGATGAGAATTTTGCAGGTTTTAATGACATTTTCTGCTTTGGAATTATACAACCCGATGGTTTTAATATATTCCTTTAAACCTTCCACACCTAAGGCATAAATCGCTTCGGGCGTATTGGCAACAGGAAACAGTTTGTCGGTGGCTTTATTGACGCTGACATCGGTCGCTTGTGCAGATAAGGTCACCGCAATCAGCAATTCAAATGGATTGGAAAAATTCAGTTCAGTGGTCGGATTTGGACGTTGGTCACGTAAGCGCTCAAAAAAAGTCTGAATTTGCTTTTTGGTCATATTTTTAGACGGCTTTTCTTTGAGCGTGGTGCTTTTGGCAGCCGTTGTTTTGACCGCTTTATTGGTCAGACGTGTATTTCTTTCGGGCATGTTTATGCTCCTAATTCACGTAACTGTTGTTGTAAATTGGTTAGTAATAGCCGTTTTTTCTCATCGTCACGCACACTGAGTTGTTTTTCGAGTTTTTTAATTTGTGTGCGTAATTTTGCCAGTTCGATGGTGGTTTGTGCATCGGCAGTGGAAATCTGTTCATTTTTTTGCACAGGCAATTCAATCACAGGCACAGCAGCATCGGCTTGTGCAGAAAATTGAGCAAACAGTTCGGTATCAATTTCTGCACGTACCACAGGGCCTTTACGGTGCAGACGACGTTGTTCTTCACGTTGTATGTGGGCGTAGTAGCGTTGGCGTAAATCATTCTGTTCTGCCACTCGTGCGCTATCAGAAAGCAGGGGTTGTGTATCTTCCACCAAGTCAATGCAATCGACAGGGCAAGGTGGAATACACAATTCACAGCCAGTACATAAATCAGTCAAAATGCTGTGCATGAGTTTGCCTGAGCCTAAAATGGCATCGACAGGGCAGGCATTAATACATTTGGTACAACCAATGCACTCATCTTCACGAATTAGCGCTTTCATACGCTGTGGGCGTCCATCTGCCTGCACAGGCCAAACACTGGCTTCTGCGGTCAATACAGGGCGTTGCAGTAAGTTTGCTAGTGCATCTGCAACAGGTTGTCCACCGGGTACGCATTTATTGGCCGCTTCGCCTTCTGCAATCGCTTTGGCGTAGGGTAAACAGCCATCGCGGTGACCACATAAGCCACATTGAGTTTGAGGGAGTAGCGCATCAATATTTTGAATCAGAGCAATTTGCGAATTCATGGACAAACCAATGCCACTTTAAACAGCAGCAGAAAAACGGAAGATAAGGCTAGGGGGAAATTCTAGGTCGATGATTTTAGCACGATTTTTGCTTTTAGGCTTGTGCGCAAATTAAGAACAACAATTGCTAGCTTTTTGGGCAAAAATGCTCAAAACTATGAATTAATTTGTTACATTAACTTATGGGCTTAACACGCTAAAAAATAAGTTAAATTTATGAAAATACAAATGTTTTAAAGTTTTTTGAAAAAAACTATTGTAGATTGTTAACAAAAGATATTTAATATTTTGCGCCAAAATATATCATTGATTGAAATTTTGACCAATTTTGATCCATTTTCTGCTGAGGATTAAGCGTTGAAATACAACAGCCTTAACGAATTCCTAGATTACGTTAAAACACGTGATGCACATCAACCAGAGTTTCTACAAGCTGTAGAAGAAGTAATGACCAGCCTTTGGCCGTTCATTGAAAAGAACCCTCAATATGCAGCACATGGTTTGCTTGAGCGTTTGGTTGAGCCTGAGCGTGCAATTCAGTTCCGCGTTTCTTGGGTAGATGACCAAGGTCAAACCCACGTAAACCGTGCATTCCGTGTACAGTACAACTCAGCAATTGGTCCATTTAAAGGTGGTATGCGTTTCCACCCATCAGTGAACCTTTCAATTTTAAAATTCTTAGGTTTTGAACAAACCTTTAAAAATGCTTTGACCACATTGCCAATGGGCGGTGGTAAAGGTGGTTCAGACTTTGACCCTAAAGGTAAGTCTGAAGGCGAAATTATGCGTTTCTGCCAAGCCTTAATGATCGAGTTATATCGTCATTTAGGTTCTAACACGGATATTCCTGCGGGTGATATTGGTGTAGGCGGTCGTGAAGTGGGTTACATGGCGGGTATGATGAAGAAGCTCAGCAATGACACTTCATGTGTATTCACAGGTAAAGGCTTGTCTTTCGGTGGTTCTTTGGCGCGTCCAGAAGCTACAGGTTACGGTACTGTGTATTTCGCTGAGGAAATGCTCAAGACTCGTGGCGATTGCTTTAAAGATAAAGTCGTTGCGATTTCTGGTTCAGGCAACGTTGCACAATTTGCTGCAGACAAAGCAATGTACTTGGGTGCGAAAGTAGTTTCACTTTCTGACTCGAATGGTACTGTGTACGTGAAAGAAGGTTTCACGCCAGAATTACTTGCTGAAGTGATGGAACTTAAAAACGTAAAACGTGGTCGTATTTCTGAATTTGCGTCTAAGCACGGTTTTGAATACCTTGAAGGTCAACGTCCTTGGGGTATTAAATGTGATATCGCGCTTCCATGTGCGACTCAAAACGAACTTGATGCGAATGATGCAGCAGCGCTTCTTGCAAACGGCGTAATCTGTGTTGCTGAAGGTGCGAACATGCCTTCTACACTTGAAGCGGTTGAGAAATTCGTTGAAGCGAAAATTCTTTATGCGCCAGGTAAAGCATCTAACGCCGGTGGTGTAGCAACTTCTGGTCTGGAAATGTCTCAAAACGCATTGCGTTTAGGCTGGACTTTCGAAGAAGTTGATGAGCGCTTACACGCAATCATGAAAGAAATTCACCGCAACTGCGTAAAATTCGGTACGAAAGAAGACGGTACCGTGAACTATGTAGACGGCGCAAACATCGCTGGCTTCGTAAAAGTTGCTGATGCAATGCTTTCTCAAGGCGTATTCTAAGTCTGACTGAGTTTAAGCTTGAAAAAAAACCGAGGTGAATGCCTCGGTTTTTTTATATTGCGATTTTATCGTTATAGAGTGCCTTTGACTGCTTCACGCTCTACGGTCATGTCGAATACATAGGCATATTTAGACTGGTCAGCTGCCGGATTTTTAATTTCATAACGTTTTACCCGAATAATCTGACGCTCATTCGATGAATGCTGAAAACCTTCGATCTGATCGTAAAATAAAGTCCAGTCTTTATCGACCTGAGTCTTTAAGCCTTTTTCATCATATTTGATTTCTTTCACCTGTAAGCAGGTTTGCTGAGCTACACCCGTACAGGCTTTAGTCTGTGACGAAACTTCCAGGAAAATGGTTTCTGCCTGACCTTGGTATTTGGTTTCCGGTGTCATTTTTCCGGTAAAGACATATTTTTGACCATCAGCTGCAGTAATACTCAGTTTTGGCTGATTGGTATCATTTAGATCCAGACTAAACGGAATATTACGCTTTTGCAGAAGCTGGCTGATAAAACGTTCCTGTTCCATTAATGGTGCATCACATGCCATCATGGTGCCCATCATGTCACCCGTACTCAGGGTATTATCTTTAACAGTCCAGCTCGTGCCAAGGCCATTACAGCCAGAAGCTACACTTAGTCTGCCTCGTTGATCAAAGCTCAGAACAATCGGGCGTTGCAGCCCACGATCAAGTTCCCAGGTATAAGCGGGCAAAATTTGTGTAGGCGTTTTTAATGTGGTGGATAGAGTAGAAATAGCCGGATCTCCTGAAGTGGCAGGAAGATGTGAAGATTGACATGCAGTTAAAGCCAAAGGGAGCAGGGCAAGCGCAAAAATACTGAATTTCATTGGTTTATATTCTATGTGCTAAAGTTTCAACGTGATTATAATCAAGAGATTAACAAAAAATATGGATACAAATCGTAGCTTTTGCTAACAAAATGTATCCAAATTAAAAAGTCAGATTTTAAATAAGCGGAGCTATCGGTTAGTCAAAACGATAAATATCCATACCGAGTGAACCCATGCTAAAGCTGCTATGTACAATGTTAAATCGATCTCCCGTACCCATTGCAAAAAACAGCGGTGCAAAGTGTTCTAGGGTTGGGTGATTACGTGCTACATGTGGCAATTGTTGCCAATCTAGTACTGCATCATAATTGCGATGACTTAAATGCTGCACCACACGATTACGGAAACTAGATGCCCATTCAGGCACAGCCGCATTGGGTGTATTCCATGATAATTCACGTAAGTTATGGGTGATACTGCCTGAGCCAATCAGTAAAATTTGCTGTTCACGTAATGGCGCTAAACTTTGCCCAATGTGATAAATCTGTTCGGCGCTCATATTCATGGGCAAAGAAATGGTAATCACTGGAATATTGGCATCGGGATACATGTGTAGTAATGGCATCCATACGCCATGATCATGCGGGCGTGTGCTGTTGGCATGGGCAGCAAAGCCCGCATCAGCCAAACGCTGCAAAATATCTTCTGCCAGTTCAGGTAAGCCAGGTGCAGGGTAGCGCAGGGCGTACAAGGCTTCAGGAAAACCACGGAAGTCATGCCATGTTTCAGGGCGAATACCTGTGTTGACCTCCAGTGCATTACTTTCCCAATGCGCCGACATCACCACAATGGCTTGCGGTGTTGGCAAATTTTCACTTAAACGGCTGAGTGCAGGCCCGACCTGTTCAGGATTGAGTGCCAACATGGGCGAACCATGTGAGATAAATAAACCGGGTAATGTCTGTAAGTTCATGCCTAGATCCCTAAAGCCTGCTGTTCTACAGCATCGCAAAAAAGTGTGTATAGCGAAATGTACTTTTGTTCAACGCTATGTTGCAGCTTTGCAACGTCGTTTGAGTTGAAGATATTTTGATAACTCAACGTACAAATTGAATAAGTTGATTTAACCTGCACGATGATAAGGATGGTTGTAGTTGATGCTCATAGCACGGTATAGCTGCTCAATCAGCATCACGCGAACTAAAGGGTGTGGCAAAGTTAGTTTGGATAATGACCAATGCCATGCTGCTGCTTTACGTACTGCTTCAGAGTGACCATCTGGTCCACCAATCGCAAGCACGACATCATTGCCTTCTAGCATCCAGCCTTTCATGGTTTCTGCAAGTTTTTCGGTGCTGAACTCTTTGCCGCCCACTTCCAAGGCAATTAACACCTCATTGTTTTTCATGGCATTTAAAATGCTATCACCTTCAATTTGGCGATATTTTAGAATATCGGCCTCAGAATCATTTTTGCCACGTTTCGCCATTGGCAGTTCGACAATTTGAGTCTGCACAAAAGGCTGAATCCGTTTGAAATAATCTTCAAAACCAGTCAGCACCCAAGCAGGCATTTTTTGTCCAATGGTCAGAATGCGAATTTTCATAGGCGAGTTCATGTAGCGATCAATCAGAATCTCGCATTATAACCATGATTCAACACAAGCGCTGTGTAACGACACAATTTGCAATTGAATTTGCCAACAGGCTGTTGCTTTAATACTCAGCAATCTTATTGGTCTTTTTTGTCTTGGAATTATCAGCATGCGCGCGTTTCAAAGTCAGCAGTTATATTCATGGATATTGGGCGCGGGTATGGGATTGATGACCACTGCTACATTTGCTGTGCCTGAGGCTCAATGGGCAGAACCAAACAATTTGCAAGTCTATATGCAGCAAGTGATTGGGCAGCAGGGTTTGGGTAATTCCGAACAGTATCGTCATTATAAAAATGTGATTGAACTGAATCGGGTTTCGGCATGGATTCGGGAACAAATGCGAGTATTTGGAATTCCGTGTCAATTTCAAAATTATGTGGTCAATCAGCAAAGCTACCGCAATGTGGTGTGCAAATTGAATATCGGTGCTGCGCAAAAAACGATTTTTGGTGCGCATTACGATGTTTATGGGCAGCAGCAGGGGGCAAATGACAACGCTTCTGGCGTGGCAGGTGTAATCGAAACAGCACGAATTTTGGCGCAGGAAAAGAATAAACTTAGTCAAAATGTAGAATTTGTATTTTATACCTTGGCAGAACCACCATTTTTTAAAACTGAGTCGATGGGCAGTTTTGTACATGCCAAATCTGTGCAGGCTGAAAAAGAAAAAATCCGTGCGGTGTATGTGCTGGATATGATTGGTTATTACGACAAAAACTTGGTGCAAAATTACCCAATCGGTTTAAAGTGGATTTACCCAAGTCATGGCAATTTTATTGCGGCATTGAGCAATATGCAGTCACGTGAAATGAGTGCAACCTATTGCAATGCGATGCAGCGTTTGAATCAATTGCAATGTGAGCGCGTGGTGGCACCGACTTTCATCAAGGGTATAGATTTTTCAGATCATTTAAATTATTGGAAATATGATATTCCAGCTATTTTAATTACCGATACGGGCAGTTATCGCAGCTCACTTCGCCACACCACAGGTGATACTTTAAAAACAGTAAATTTTGAAAAAATGGCACATGTCGTGAATGGCTTGGTTGCACAGATTTTATCACCTTGATGATTGATCGCAGCGCATAAAAAACGCAGCCCTGAATTGAAATAGGACTGCGGTTAAAAGGTCATCCACCTGGAGATATGGATGACCAGACCATGAAGCACGCTTCAATCAAAAGCGTCTGATCAATTTATCGGTCTAAATAGACCAAACAAGAAACATACAGCGCGATGTATCTTAAATTTATATATGTGGATGGTTTGCCTATTTTTCAAGGAAATTGAATTAAAAACAGACTATCCATTTTAAAAATAAATAAAAAATTATTCAATTATTTTAAATCCAGAATCTAAATACAACAAAAGAGCACCGAAGTGCTCTTTTGAGATGTTCTATGCTTAAAGCAGAGTAACTTGCTTAATGACGTGCGGCTTTGCCTGCTGCTACTGGCTTCACAATCGGTGCCTTGGTTAAAGGCTTAGGCATACTGGTCAGTGCCAAAGGCAAGATTTCATCAATGCTTTTCACAGCCTTGATTTCCAAACCTTCTTTGACATTGTCTGGAATTTCAGACAAGTCACGCACGTTTTCCTGTGGGATAAATACCAGTTTGATACCACCACGATGTGCCGCAAGAAGTTTCTCTTTCAAGCCACCAATGCGCATTGCACGACCACGTAAGCTGGTTTCGCCTGTCATGGCAATATCAGGACGAATTGGAATATCTGTAAATGCAGATACCAATGCCGTAGTCAATGCCAAACCTGCAGATGGACCATCTTTAGGTGTTGCACCTTCTGGCAAGTGTACGTGTACATCGGTTTCGGCAAATACATTGGCTTCAATGCCTAAACTGTCGGCACGGGTACGCACAACGGTCATCGCGGCTTTGATTGACTCTTGCATCACATCACCCAATGAACCTGTGGTGATGAAATTACCTTTGCCTTTCATGGTTGCCACTTCAATGGTGAGTAATTCACCACCCACTGAAGTCCAAGCCAAGCCATTTACACGACCCACTTCGGCTTCTTCTTCTGCCATACCATAGTCAAATTTGTGTGGACCAAGGTAGTCAGGCAAGTTTTGTGAAGTCACATCTACCTGTAGGTTTTTGGCTTTTTTGCTGACTGCTTCTTTCACCACCTTACGGGCAATTTTTGACACTTCACGTTCCAGACTACGCACACCTGCTTCACGTGTATAGCGCTGCACAATGTCACGAATCGCTTCTTCATGAACCGTCAATTCTTTAGCACGCAAGCCATTATTTTTGATGGCTTTAGGGACAAGATAGCGTTCTGCAATATTCACTTTTTCATCTTCGGTATAACCCGGTAGACGAATTACTTCCATACGATCTAACAGAGCTTCTGGAATATTCATGCTGTTGGCAGTACAAATGAACATCACTTCAGACAAGTCTAAGTCTAGATCTAAATAGTGATCATTAAACTTGTTGTTTTGTGATGGATCAAGTACTTCTAACAAAGCAGATGCAGGGTCGCCACGGTAATCCTGTGCCATTTTGTCAATTTCATCGAGCAAGAACAGTGGGTTCTTCACACCAACTTTAGTCAATGACTGCACAATTTTACCCGGCATCGCACCAATATAGGTACGGCGGTGACCGCGAATTTCCGCTTCATCACGTACGCCGCCTAGCGCCATGCGCACGAACTCACGTCCAGTGGCTTTTGCAACCGATTCACCCAGTGAGGTTTTACCTACACCCGGAGGACCGACTAAGCACAGAATTGGACCTTTGAGTTTTTTCACGCGCGACTGCACAGCAAGGTATTCCACAATACGGTCTTTGACTTCATCTAAACCGTAATGGTCGGCATCTAAAATTTCTTGTGCTTTCGCCAAGTTAATGCTGACTTTGCTGGCTTTGTTCCATGGCGTATCTAAAATTACTTCCAGATAGTTACGTACCACAGCCGCTTCGCTAGATGCAGGTTGCATGGCTTTTAGCTTACGGAACTCAGCTTCTGCTTTTTTGCGGACATGTTCTGGCAAGTCTGCTTCGGCCAGACGTTTTTCAATTTCAGCGACATCATCTTCCGCACCGCCGTTCATATCGGACAGTTCGCGTTGAATGACTTTCATCTTCTCATTCAAGAAGTATTCACGCTGATTTTTTTCCATCTGGCGTTTAACAGAGTCATGCAAGGTTTGCTCAATCTGCTGTTCTTCAGACTGTTGCAATAAATAAGTCATTAACTCGGTCAAGTGAGCTTCAAACTCATCGTGCTCAAGGAATTTTTGTTTGACATCAATATTCAATGGCACACGGGTTGCAACAAAGAACAACAACTGCAATAAATCTTCAATTTTATTGGCAGCAGCAATCAGTTCACGTGCATTGCGTAATTTTGCTTCTGCATATTGCGCAAATAAGGCACGTAATTCTTGCAAACGTGTTGCTTGGGTATTTTCATCCATCGCAACAGTCATTGGGCTCAAGCTGTGTTCTGCAGTCAAATACGCGTCTTCATCAATAATTTTTTCGAGTTTGGCGCGGTATAAGCCTTCAATCAGAACTTTGATACAGTTTTCATCATTTTCGTGATTCACAACTTGCACAATCTTCGCGACAGTACCGTATTGATATAAATTGTCGTGATCAATTTCTTCTGTAAGCGAATCTTTTTGCGCAACTACAAATACTAGATTGTCACTGTTACGAGCCACATCAACTGCATTGATCGATTTTTCACGACCTACAAATAGCGCGATTTGCATGTGTGGATAAACCACCACATCACGTAGCGCTAAAAGCGGTAATACACTTGGAACCTGAGGCTCTAAGGTTTCTTGATTCATAATAATTTCAGACATGGGCACTCCTAATGAGTGACAACGGTGTTGCCATGTTTTTTATAGTGATGGGTATTTTTTAAAATACAAGGGTAGGTCAACACAAATTGTTTAAAAAGTAGCTAAATATGTGATTTTAAATTGATCTATTCAGTCAAAATGATCAATTTAGCGTTTCAAGGTGCGTTTAAACTGTAAAAAATGTTGTGGAGTTAGTAAGGCATCTACAGGTTGATCCCAATTTTCACGTGGCAAGCGTGTATGAATTAGCTGAAAATCATGTGCAATCCCTAAGCGATAAGGATGCTGCGGGGCAGAGGCTAAAGTGCGGTCATAATAACCACCGCCCATTCCAATGCGGGTGCCATGCGTATCGCAAGCCAATAAGGGCATCAAGACTAAATCTAAATGGGAGATGTGTTTTCCGCGACTTGTTCTTGGTTCTTGCATCCCCAAACGATGATGGGCAAAGCGACGCTGACGATATTGTTGTGGGGTGATTTGTACCCACACCAAGTGTTGATTCATATTGCAAATCATGGGCAAATACACTTGTTTGCTATGCGCGAAGCAATATTCAATGATGCGGTGTGTATGAATTTCACCAAAAGCATGTAAATACATACCCACTTTTTTTGCGTACTGAAATTTTGGCAGTCGTATTAGCCGCTGCAAAACAGCTTGCTGTGCGTGTTGCTGTTGGGTGCGCGTGACCGCTCTGCGCTGTTGTCGAAGCTGTTTACGCAAGGTTTTAAGTTCCAACAACTGCATCTCGGCACATCCTTATATTCTTGAGTTTAAATGCTTGAATGGGTATGGGATTACTGTCATTTCATCGACAAAAACAAGCTTTTATCATACTTGGCATTTTAACAGGATGTGATGCTGTATTTCTGTTTATCTGAAAATTGACCTGCTATCGGATAGTCTAGCTCGAACCCTAGACGCAAAATTACAAAAACTCTTATGCTATTGCCCAATCAATGCCACGCCAACAATCTTCAAGATCGCTTCAAGATGGATTAGGCAGGCTTCAGTTAAAAACAACAAATATGTAAAAACACAAGCCAAAACAAAAACAACACTTTCATTTTGCTGTTCAGGGAGAACAAGAACATGAATTATTCCAACAAGGTGTTTAAACATCTACTTCAAGGCGTGCTGGCTTTAGGAAGTTGTGTCAGCGCACAAAGTTATGCAGATTCGACCTATTTACCGCAGCCACCGAATACCCAACAAGTCTTTTTTGTCGGCAATAACTGGGATGGCACAGTGACGGTGATTCACCCTTCACAAGACTTTGGCAAAGTGGGTGTGGTCAATATGATTCCTGACCGCAAAGAGCGTTTATTAGAAATTCATTTAAATCCAGTGAAATTGATTGCCTACACTTACATTCAACAAACTGCAGGTGAGGGCAATGACCAGTTGGTGGATGATATGTATTCCACGCCAGATGGACAGTCGATTGTGGCTTCACGTCCAAGTTTTGCCGATGTGGTATCCATCAACATTAAAACGGGCAAAATTAATTGGCGTACGCCAGTCGAAGGTTTCCGCGCAGACCACATGGCGGTTTCACCAGATGGACAACGTGTTGCTGTGTCGGCATCGTCAGGTAATGTGGTGCATGTTTTAGATATTCATACAGGTAAAGAATTGGGGCGTTTTGCAACAGGGGATAAGCCGCACGAAAATATTTACTTTGCAGGTGGAACGAAAATCTTAAACTCTGCGATTGGTAACGTAGAAACTTCGATGGATGCACAGTGGCAAGATTTTACCAAAGGTAAGCGCTTTATTACCATTGCCGATGCCAACAATTATAAAGTTCTGAAAAAAATTGATTTCCGACCTGCGTTAGATGCCTTTGGACGTAAGGATTTATCCAACTCAGTGCGTCCTATGGTGCTAAGTAAAGATGAAAGCAAACTTTATGCGCAGGTTTCATTTTTTAATGGTTTGGTGGAATACGACTTAAAAACCGATAAAGTCACGCGTATTGGACAATTACCAGGCAGCAGTACAATTCCAAAAGACCGCAGCAAATGGGTAAATGATTCACGTCATCATGGTTTATCCATCAGCGCAGATGGCGAAAAACTCTGTGTGGCAGGCACGATGGATGATTACGCGACCATTGTAGACCGTCAGAGTTTAAAAGCAGGCAAACTGATTCCTGCAGGTAAACCATATTGGGCAACCCGTAGCCCAGATGGAAAAAGCTGTGTGATTTCAGAAAGTGAAACCGATGTGGTAACGGTGATTGACTTTGCTACGGGAGAAAAAGTCCGCAGTGTGCCAGTGGGGAATCACCCACAGCGAGTGCGTTTGGGTTATGCACCAAGCGATTGGTCGACGCCGTAATTTTTAAGCCGATCATAACAGGCAAAGCATGCTAAGGCGCTCAAGACGATATTTGAATTGAGCGCATTTTAGGATGGTTTGCTTATGGAGCATGCACATGAATGGGACTCGATGGCTCGGTATTGGCTTTTTTGTTTTGGCGGTCGCGGTGTTGTTTACCGTGGTGTATGTATTTCAACCACCGAATAAGACTGTTTCGGAAACAGTGTGGGTGAAACCGAACACGGCTTCCACAGAGATAGAAACAACGCAAAGTCTATATTCAGATGAATCTGAAAATGTACTGGAAACAAACGCTATGCTAGAGCGTGCTGCGGTATCTGCAGTTGAAATGCAGCAATTAATCCAGCAACGTGATCAGTTGTATTTAGGCTTTAAGCAAATTAGTACAGGTTTAAGCCAAGGGCAAAAGCCTGATTTAAACCGTGTACAAAGTATGTTGCTACAGCAGGAACAATTGGTACAAGCAGGCGTATTAAGAGCAGAAGATGCAATGAACTATAGCCAGTTTTTAAAGCAAATTTTACCTGAAATTGCAGGGCAAATTGATTTGCATATTTCGCGTTTAAAGCGCCTGAACGTGGTGACAGGTTAAGCCACAGTAAGGTGTGAGTTGCTGTTATAAATACACGATGACGCCATTGTTGCAGTCAATAATGGCGTTATTTTTTTGTCTAAAAAATTCTTTTAATCCACATGTTTTTAAGCCGAATAGCGGCCACTTGAGCTGAATTTATCCATGATTCCTTTGATCAAGCGTTCAATTCATCTTAGAAGAAAGCACACGTATTTTACTGTATTAGACGAAAGTTGTATAAGGCTGTGCCGAATAAATTTGGTTTTTCCTTCCTCTTAAAAACTACAGAAAAAACAAAGTTTAAATTTTTCTTCACCGTATTTTTTATGCTGCGAACAAAGATCATCTTTATTTAAATTGGTATGACCATATGAATAAACAATCCAACCAATATTGACATTTATTTGTATAAAACTATTATTTGTTGCAAATGTTAAGAGTATTTTGATTTTTATCTTAATATTGGTCAGACCAAAATTAGAATTTTATCTATATGCTTAGACCTATGTTTACGTTTGAGTGAGCATTTCAAGGAGATGACAATGCTTCAACATTGGCAACAGATCTACGATCCAATGGCAAATATTTGGATTTCGAGTCTTATTGCATTAATCCCGATTATCTTTTTCTTTCTGGCATTGGCTGTATTTCGCTTAAAAGGAAGTGTTGCGGGAACAATTACGGTTATTTTGGCGTTATTAGTGTCGTTATTTGCCTATGGCATGCCTGCACCAATGGCTTTTGCTTCATTGATCTATGGCTTTTTCTACGGTTTATGGCCAATCGCATGGATTATTATTGGCGCATTATTTTTATATAAAATCTCTGTAAAAACAGGGCAGTTTAACATTATTCGCTCATCTATTCTGTCAATTACAGAAGATCAGCGTCTCCAGATGCTACTAGTGGGCTTCGCGTTTGGCACATTTTTAGAAGGTGCAGCGGGCTTTGGGGCGCCAGTGGCAATTACTGCTGCTTTGTTGGTGGGTTTGGGTTTTAAACCTTTATACGCTGCGGGTTTATGTTTGATTGTGAACACCGCACCTGTTGCGTTTGGCGCAATGGGGATTCCAATTATTGTGGCGGGTCAGGTTTCGGGTGTAGAAACCATGGAAATTAGCCAGATGGTTGGGCGTCAGTTGCCATTTATGGTGCCTATTGTGCTGTTCTGGATTATGGCAATTATGGATGGCTGGCGCGGTGTGAAAGAAACTTGGCCTGCAGTGTTGGTGGGTGGTGGTGCTTTTGCGATTGCACAATACTTGACCTCTAACTTTGTTGGACCTGAGTTACCTGACATTACAGCCGCAATTGCCTCTTTGATTAGTTTAACGGTCTTATTTAAATTCTGGCAGCCAAAACACATTTTCCGTTTTAGCGATGCAGACACCAAAGTGGATGCCAACTTAGTTGCAGAACAACAGCAAAAATACAGCATCGGGCAGATTGTTAAAGCATGGTCACCTTTTGCAGTGTTAACGGTGATGGTCACTATTTGGAGCATCAAGCCGTTTAAAGATTTATTTGCCAAAGATGGCGCAATGCACGACTGGGTAATTTCCATCAAAGTGCCATTTTTACACCAACTGGTGCAAAAGATGCCGCCTGTGGTCGCTGATGTTAAAGACTATGATGCGATCTTTAAGTTCGATTGGCTTAGCGCAACTGGGACTGCGATTATGATTGCGGCCATCATCACCATCATTTATTTAAAAATGAAACCGCGTGAAGCTGTTAAAACTTTTGCTGAAACCATCAACGAGCTAAAAACACCAATTTATTCTATTGGGATGGTGTTGGCGTTTGCATTTATTGCCAATTATTCAGGTATGTCTGCGACTTTGGCACTGGCTTTGTCACACACAGGCAATGCTTTCACATTCTTCTCGCCATTTTTAGGCTGGATTGGGGTGTTCTTGACAGGTTCAGATACTTCAGCCAACGCCTTGTTTGCTGCCTTGCAAGCCACAACCGCACAGCAAATTGGTGTACCAGAAGTTCTGTTGGTTGCTGCCAATACCAGTGGTGGGGTAACAGGCAAAATGATTTCACCGCAATCTATTGCAATTGCCTGTGCGGCTGTTGGTTTAGTCGGTAAAGAATCGGATTTATTCCGCTTTACCGTGAAACACAGTATCACGTTCACCGTAATGATCGGTATTATTATCACTCTACAAGCTTATGTGTTCCCATGGATGATTCCATAACCACATGCACAAGAGGATAGCCGCATGAAAGTTTCCGACAAAGTTGTTCAAGACCTGCGCACACTGGTTGAAAAAAATCAGATGCAAGTCGGAGACCGATTGCCTGCCGAAAGAAAGTTATGTGAACAACTCGGGGTTTCCCGTTCCTCTTTGCGTGAGGCTATTCAGCAATTGACCAGTCAGGGCATGCTGGTCAGCAAAGTTGGAGCGGGTACTTTTTTGCAACAACTGCCTACCAATTGGTCGCAATATCAAATTGTGCAGCCTTTAAGTAACCTGATTGATGAAGATCCTGCTTATCGTTTTGATGTGCAGGAAGCACGAATGGTGCTTGAAGGTGGTACGGCATGGTATGCCGCACAGCGGGCAACTGCTGAGGATTTGAAAAACATCCGTGCCTGTTATGAGCAAATCGCCCATTTTCAAATTTTAGGTGATGACGATCAGGCAGCAATTGCCGATGCCAAGTTTCATTTGGCAATTGCCGAAGCATCGCACAATTTGGTGCTCATTCAAATGATGCGCGGCTTATTTGATTTGTTGCAATACAACGTAGTTTTGGGCAGACGCAAAGTCTATACCGAAGCCCACCGTTTCGATCAGTTGCACGATCAACACTTTCAAGTGATGGATGCAATTGAACGCCAGGATCCAGAAGCTGCCCGTTCGGCAGTGTGTGGACATATTGAATTTGTAGTTCAACAAGTACGCATGATAGACGAGGAAGATGCGCGTCGTCAGCGTGCGAGTCGATTAAACAGGATAGCGCCATGATTATTTCTTCTGCGAATGATTACCGCGAAGCAGCCAAACGCCGTTTACCGCCATTTTTATTTCACTATATTGATGGAGGTGCGTACGCGGAACAAACGCTGAAAAGAAATGTGGAAGACCTTTCACAGATTGCCTTGCGCCAACGTGTTTTGAATGACATGTCGGCTTTGAGTTTAGAAACCACCTTATTTAATGAAACCTTGTCAATGCCTGTGGCTTTGGCACCTGTGGGTTTAACGGGCATGTATGCGCGCCGTGGTGAAGTGCAGGCTGCAGTTGCAGCTGACAAAAAAGGTATTCCGTTTACTTTATCTACCGTGTCGGTGTGCCCAATTGAAGAAGTGGTGCCTGCCATTTCACGCCCAATGTGGTTTCAATTATATGTATTACGTGACCGTGGTTTTATGCGCAATGCCTTGGAACGTGCCAAAGCAGCAGGCTGCTCAACCTTAGTCTTTACGGTAGATATGCCTGTGCCTGGCGCACGTTATCGTGATGCACATTCGGGCATGAGTGGTCCAAATGCTGCTATGCGCCGCTATATGCAGGCAGTGATGCATCCAAACTGGGCATGGGATGTTGGCTTACTAGGTCGTCCGCATGACTTGGGCAATATCTCTAAATACTTAGGCAAACCAACAGGACTTGAAGATTATATTGGCTGGTTAGGCAATAACTTTGACCCATCTATTTCATGGAAAGACTTGGAGTGGATTCGTGAATTCTGGGATGGCCCAATGGTCATTAAAGGCATTTTAGACCCAGAAGATGCTAAGGATGCTGTTCGTTTTGGGGCTGATGGAATTGTGGTGTCCAATCACGGTGGTCGTCAGTTAGATGGTGTGCTCTCGACTGCACGTGCTTTACCGCCAATAGCCGATGCAGTAAAAGGAGATCTAAAAATTCTAGTGGATTCAGGTATTCGTAATGGCCTAGATGTGGTGCGCATGTTGGCGATGGGTGCGGATACTTGTATGCTCGGACGTGCCTTTATTTATGCACTAGGTGCAGCAGGTGGGGCGGGTGTGAGTAATTTACTCGAATTGATTGATAAAGAAATGCGAGTCGCAATGACCTTAACGGGTGCTAAAAACATTCAAGCGATTAACTCAGATTGCTTGGTACAACTTGAGCGTGAACTGAAAGGCTAAACTGCCAACAGGAGCGATCAATCCATCAACCGATGCATTTGGCTGAATCGCTTAATTGTATTTTTCACCTTGTTTCAGGACTTGTACACTATGCCACAGACAATTTCTTCTGCAACACAATTTGATGCTGCAGCAACCCTCAAAAACTTGGTCGATATTGTGGGAAAAGCGCATGTATTGACCCATGAATCAGATACTCGTTTATATCGTCAAGGGCGACGTTTTGGCGAAGGACAGGTTTTTGCGGTGGTCACGCCAGGTTCTTTATTGCAGCAGTGGCAAGTGTTACAAGTGGCTGTGGCAGCAGATTGCATTATTATTATGCAAGCCGCCAATACTGGACTCACGGGTGGTTCTACCCCTTTTGGTGATGACTATGATCGTCCTGTAATTTTGATCAACACCCAACGTTTAAAAGGTATTCAGCTCATCAACGATGCCAAGCAAGTGATTTGCTTGCCTGGTGCAACATTGGATGCTTTGGAACAGCAATTGGCGCCGCATCAGCGTGAGCCACACTCAGTCATTGGTTCATCTTGTATTGGCGCTTCAGTGTTGGGCGGGGTATGTAATAATTCAGGTGGTGCATTGGTCAGACGTGGTCCTGCCTATACTGAGTTGGCCTTATATGCACAAGTCGATGCACTGGGCGAGTTGCAACTCATCAATCATTTGGGGGTGAATTTAGGGAACTCGCCAGAAGAAATTTTAACCAAACTTGAGCAACAACAATATCGCCCTGAAGATATTGAATATTCGGAACATTGTTGTGCTTCAGATCAGCGTTACGTGCATGATGTTGCCCAAGTCGATGCCGATACGCCTGCACGGTTTAATGCCGACCCGAGCCGTTTGTTTGAAGCTTCGGGTTCGGCAGGTAAAGTCTGTGTGTTTGCAGTGCGTTTGGATACATTTGAGAAAATTCCGAGTCAGGTGTTTTATATCGGCAGCAATCAGCAGGATGATTTAACCGCGATTCGCCGTTTTTTATTACGTGATTTGCCGCGTGTACCGATTGCTGGCGAGTATATTCATCGAGATGCCTATGACATTGGTGCAGAATATGGCAAAGACAGCTTCTTGTTTATCGAGAAGTTTGGCACCAGTAAAGTACCTGCAGCTTTTGCCATGAAAGATAAAGTTGATGGTTTTCTAACCCGTTGGGGCATGCGTGGATTGTCGGATAAAGTTTTGCAAATGTTCACGAAACTACTGCCAAATCATTTACCAGAACGCATGAACCAATTTCGTGATTTGTATGAACATCATTTAATTTTGCGCATTGAGCAGCAAGATGTTGCGGCAGTACAGCAGTTTTTAATGGATTATTTTATCACGCGCAATTCCGGCAGTTTTTTTCTATGTAATGAAGATGAAGGCCGCAAGGCTTTTCTGCATCGCTTTGCAGTGGCAGGTGCTGCAATTCGTTATCGTGATACACATCGAAATGAAGTGGAAGACATTGTTGCTTTAGATATTGCGTTAAGACGTAATGATCAGCAATGGGTTGAAACCTTGCCCGAAGAGTTGGAGCAGGCGATTATACATAAGTTGTATTATGGTCATTTTTTATGTCATGTCTTTCATCAGGACTATATTATTAAAAAAGGCGTAGACCCGTTGGCGATGGAACATCAAATGTGGTCATTGCTTGATGCACGTGGGGCAGAGTATCCTGCAGAGCATAATGTTGGGCATTTATATGTGGCGAAGCCTGCCTTAAAGCAGCATTATCAAAAATTGGATCCGACCAATTGTTTTAATGTGGGCATTGGGCATAGCTCTAAATTAAAAGCTTGGCGTTAAATAAGGATGAAAACTGAGCAGTGAAACTGATTCTAAGGAAAGATGGATATGTTTAAGTTAGATAGCAAACTGCTACAGATTTTTTACTATGTATATAAATTAAAAAATGTGTCTGCAGCAGCAGATGCATTGGGCATGAGTCAGCCTGCGGTTAGTAACTGTTTAAATAAAATTCGTCAGCATTTTAATGACCCATTATTTTTAAGGGTTGGCAATGAAATGTTGCCTACAGAGTTGGCGAAACAGATTTTTTCACCGATTAGTGAAATTATTAATAAAATTGAAACGGTCAATAATTTTAAAGTCGATTTTGATCCGACACATTCCGATCAATTATTTACCTTGGCAATGACCGATGTTTCGCATTTGGTTTTATTGCCAAAACTGACCAAGTTTTTAAAAAAATATGCACCTTCAGTGCGGATTAAAATTCGTCCTATTACCCGTGAAACCAGTTATCAAATGGCAAATGGTGAAATTGATTTTGCGATTGGTTTTTTACCTGAGTTAGAGCAGGGTTTTTATCAGCAGCAATTATTTTTACAATATTATGTGGTGATTAGTCGTAAAGATCATCCACGTATTTGTGAAAAAAGTTTAGATGTTGAAGCTTATATTCGTGAATCGCATGTCGATGTAGATACCAGTAAGTTGACAAAAATAACTAATCATGCGAAAAAGTTTTTTTAGTTAACAGATGTTCACACATGCCTCGAATTGTTTCTGTACCACTTAGTTTAGAACAGCGAGAACGACTCATTTTTCTGGCCAAG
>NZ_VOZL01000023.1:0-38090 GCF_013419805.1 Acinetobacter sp. YH12058 | reverse complement strand
GGATAATCTTTTTCAGATTCAATCAATAATTGAACCGCTCTTTCTCTGATTTCAGGGGTATATTTTGGTTTTGTCATTGGAACATTCTCTCAAGAAAGTTGGTCTCCGACAAACCCGGTACGGTTCACAAGTAAGCAACAAGCTCTTCAAGTCCCGCTTGTACAGGATGTTCCTGTGTTAAATGGGCAATACTCATCACCCCTTTCTGTGCGAGCGTTTGATATACTTTTTCAGCAACAGCACGAACCCGTACACTGTCTAAGTACTTCAGCATCTGATCACTAGGTTCAGTCTTGTTTTGTTGCTCTTCGACCTTACGCGTATCCATATGTTCTGTGGGACTTTTTAAAGCAAGACTTTCAGGCGAATTCAGCTGAATGGAACCCACGGCTAAATCTACTTGTACTTCTGTTTTTAAATCACACTCTGATTGCAACAACGCCACTGCATTTTTTTCTAATTCCGACAGAAACTGATCAATCAAACGGTTTTCCAATGCTGCACCACTTTCAATATAAGCTCTCAAACCTTCTTCTGTACGACGTCGGACTTGGAAAACTCGGCTACTTTCGCGTCCTAACTCACGCATTAACTGACCTAAATATTTACGTTGAGATTCGCTTAATTGTTGTGCAATAGGATGATTCAAAATACTGCGTAACTGCTCTCTAAACTCAGTAGAACGATCTTGATCCTGAAGTAATTGACAAAACCCATCAAAAGCACTGCCTGCATCACTTTGGGCAAGCAACTGCTCTTTTTCCATTAAGCTCAGCAATACTTCTCCACGTGAATAAGCACCACTAATCATATCTAGACGCAACTCTTTATCTCGTAGACGAATCTCATCTTCGACCCGTCTAAAATCGCCTGTAAGAATGGAAGCAAGTTGATAAATTTCTCGTATTCTTTCTTTTTGTTCTGATTCTTCTAATTGTGTAACAACACCCGCCAACAAAGCATCTATTTCATTTTGAATCACTAATTTTTTTTGTTCGAGCAACTCCACTCGTTCTTCAATATTTTCACTCAATGCGACCACAAAATCACGAACCGCATCCTGCACAATTCTTAAATGTGATGCTGTGGTATGGGTTGCTCGCTCATCCAAGCCCTGACAAAAACGTAATACGGTTTCGCTAATATCCGTTTTACTCAGCTTGCCATCTATTTCTCTGAGCCAGCCTGAATGAATCCAATGATTTAAATAATGCGCTGCATTATTTTCTGTCTGCCAAATACCCTGCTCACGACTAGATTTAATCAACTCATCCAAGACATTTCTTGCACGGCCATAAGGGACTTCATTTTGTTCTGCAAATAAGTCAACAATGAACGCTAAAATATGTGGTGCGTTATCTGCTCTTAATAATTTCCAAATTGAGTTTTCATGATATAAACGCCGATACTTGGCCTGTAACCCTAGAATATTCATGCCATTCCACATCATCTGTATGATGGTTATTTATTCTACAGTTATTTTTTAATCACCCAAGCAAATTACCAAGCAAGACGACACGAGTTGTCGCATAAAGTAAGATGATATAAACAATCACCTTACTTCATCGAAAAAAATAAAAAAACAAACCTTATCTAACTTCTTTGTGTACAGTGACAGTAACCTTAACCTACCTCTCCCCATACACCGTTGCAATCAAATGCTCCACCACTTGCGGCTCAGCCAAAGTCGAAGTATCTCCTAAACTATCCAATTCATTCGCTGCAATTTTCCGCAAAATACGGCGCATGATTTTACCTGAGCGGGTTTTAGGTAAAGCAGGTGCCCAATGCAGCGCATCAGGCGTTGCCACAGGCCCCAAAATTTTGCGAACCCAATTGACTAATTCTTCACGCAATTCCTCTGACTCGGGTGTACCAACTTGCAAAGTTACAAAGGTGCAAATCCCCTGTCCTTTAATCTCATGGGGCATACCCACCACTGCCGCTTCAGCCACAGCTTCATGCGCTACTAGGGCACTTTCAATTTCCGCAGTACCTAAACGGTGCCCCGAAATATTCAAGACATCATCCACACGCCCTGTAATCCAGTAATAGCCATCTTCATCACGGCGTGCACCATCTCCTGTAAAATACGCACCCGGATAGGTCGAAAAATACGCTTCAATAAAACGTGCAGGGTCGCCCCAAATACCGCGCATTTGCCCTGGCCATGAATCTTTCATAATTAAATTGCCTTCGGTCGCGCCTTCCAGTTCATTACCTTCGGCATCGACAATAGCAGGTTGCACGCCAAATAATGGGCGGGTTGCCGAACCGGGTTTCAGTGGCGTTGCACCAGGCAATGCTGAAATTAATATGCCCCCTGTTTCGGTTTGCCACCATGTATCTACAATTGGGCAACGTCCTTCGCCTACCACGTTGTAATACCAGTTCCACGCTTCGGGATTAATCGGCTCACCGACTGAACCGAGTAAACGCAAGCTGCTGCGGTCACTTTCACGTACAAAACGATCTCCCTCCCGCATCATGGCGCGAATGGCAGTCGGTGCAGTATATAAAATGGTGATGTTGTGTTTATCGACAATATGCCCTGTGCGCGCCCAACTTGGATAGTTCGGTACACCTTCAAACATCACGGTAGATGTACCATTCGACAATGGCCCGTATAAGACATAAGAATGCCCTGTAATCCAGCCTACATCTGCGGTACACCAAAACACATCATCCTGTTTCAGGTCAAAGACTTCTCGGAACGTGCTATTCACATAGGTCAAATAACCGCCTGTGGTATGCAAAACACCTTTGGGTTTTCCAGTCGAACCCGAAGTATATAAAATGAATAATGGGTCTTCGGCATTCATCGGCTCGGGTGGGCAGATGTCATTGACCGACATAATTTCCATGTGATACCACACGTCGCGTTCAGGTAACATCTCAATAGGATTTCCTGTACGGTGCACCACAATCACATTTTGCACACAGTCGGTACCTGCTACTTTTAGAGCAGCATCAACATTGGCTTTTAAATAAATTGGCTTGCCACCACGCATGGCCGAGTCTGCAGTGACAATTAACTTGGCCTGACAGTCTTCAATTCGGCTAGCCAAAGCATCGGGAGAAAAACCACCAAAAACCACACAATGCACTGCACCAATCCGCGCGCAGGCTAGCATGGCAATCGCAGCTTCGGAAACCATTGGCATGTACAGCACCACCCGATCACCTTTTTGCACCCCGTTCTTTTTCAGCACGTTGGCAAAACGACAGGTTTCATCATGCAAAGAAGCAAAAGAAACCACTTTATGCCGAGATGGATGATCTCCTTCCCAAATAATTGCAGGTTTATGCGGATGTTCTTTTAAATGACGGTCTAAGCAATTGGCACTGACATTCAGTTGCCCATCGGCAAACCATTCAATTTTAAAATGCTCGGGGTCAAAGTTGGTATTTTTGACTTGGGTAAAAGGTTTAATCCAATCTAAGCGTTGGGCCTGCTCTGCCCAATAAGTATCAGGGTCATCTATAGATTGTTGATAGCGTTGAAAATATTCTGCCTCAGTGGTGCGGGCAGTCTTTTTAAATTCATCTGGAACAGGATATACGTCTTTCATCTGCTACTTCCTTGATGTTCTTGCATCTCATCACGAGATGTATGCCACGTTATTGATTATTATTTCTGCATATTCACAGTATGAACTTTCTTTTTTATGGCTCACCATTCGGCTTTAGTCGCATAAATTTTATACAAACAATAGCATGCCAAAGCGTTGATCGAATGCCATATTCTTGCATTCATACTTTCAGGTTTACATTCCACTGTACTGCGCATTGCATTATTTTTAAAGAAAATATCGTCTAATAACCGTGAGTATTAACATTTTTTTACGCAGCCAATCATTCATACCTGCGACCCTGTCTTACAGATAAAACCACATACAACTCGCAGTTTAAATGCTACAAAATAGTACGCTCATCACTTCTATCCAAGTTGTCTAAAATACTGGCAAGTAAGCATTGCTCATTAACCAAATTGAGTTTTTCAGGCAAAATAGTCGCTTCATTTTGAATTCGGAATTATCGTGGCAGAATCCAAACCCTCACTCAGTGAAGTTTCTGAAAACACCAGTCAACTGTTGCAGGAAGCCACTGAAAAAACCACGCAAACCGTGATCAATCATACGGCCAAGTACAATGACGCCTACTCCACCATCGACAAAATTATGGAAGGATTTTGGGAACGTGTGCCGTATTTGATGATTGCAGCCGTGGTGCTGATTCTGTTTTGGCTGCTTGCCCGACTGTTTAAATGGTTTATTCGCAAGACCCTGAACAATCGTTCCTATACCCGACAAAATTTGGTTTTGGTGCTGAATCGGGTCGGTAGCTCTGCAATTATTTTCTTTGGTTTTCTAATTGCGATGGTGATTGCAATTCCAGGTTTTACCCCAAGCCAACTGATGAGTGCTTTAGGTCTAGGCTCCGTGGCAATTGGTTTTGCTTTTAAAGATATTTTCCAGAATTTATTATCGGGTGTGCTCATTTTGATTGGAGAACCATTTAAAATTGGTGATGACATCATCGTGAATAATATGGAAGGTACGGTAGAAGATATTCAGATTCGTGCCACCTTCCTGCGCTCTCCCGATGGGCGTCGAATCGTGATTCCAAATGCTACGGTGTATACCAGTGCCGTAACGGTCAATACGGCTTATACCCGTCGTCGTTGCGAGTTTGTGGTCGGTATTGGTTATGAAGATGACGTACAAAAAGCCAAAGATATTATTTTGGCCATTTTAGACCGTGACATAAAAATCTTGAGCCAACCTGCATTTAGCGTCAATGTCACTGCCTTGGCCGATTTTTCGATTAATTTAAATGTGCGTTGGTGGGTAAATACGACGGAAACCACCACTTCAGCATCCATCAGTGAAGTGCAAGAACGGGTAATTGCCGCTTTTGCCGAACATCACATTTCGATTCCTTATCCTGTGCAGGAAGTGAAAGTTTATCGTGGTGATGCAGCAGTCAATGAAGATGATTCAGCCCGCACTAAACAAACGCCCTAAAACATAAGCAATCACAGTTTCAGTACGAATAATACGGTTGCCCAAGTGCCGCGCTTGGCAGCCGTTTTTTTCGAGCAAATCAATTTCGTAGGGAATAAATCCACCTTCTGGGCCAATCACAATACTGCATGGATGTTGGATGGCATGTGGCATAGCTTGATCGGTATAAGGATGCGCCACATAAGCAGAACAATCGGCAGAAATCAAACCGGGCAAAACATCTTCCACAAAGGGTTTAAAGCGTTTATAAAGTTGGATCTCAGGTGCAATGGTATCGCCTGCTTGTTCCAAGCCCAAAGTTACATATTGATCGAGCTGCTGCAAAAATGGCGTTTGCCAATAGCTTTTATCAACCCGATAGCTGTGCAGTAAAATAATTTTTTCCACACCTAGCGTCACGCTATCCATAATTAAACGACGTAATACTTTAGGGCGTGGTAAAGCCACAATCAGGGTCACAGGCAGTTTTTTCGGTACAGCTTCTTCATACAGGGCTTTGACTTGAATTCGCTGCTCACTGACTTCCACCACTTCGGTCAAATAACGCCTGCCACCACGAATCCCGACTTTCAAGGTGTCACCGACTTGCACACCAACATGCGTATGCAAATGCTGCACTTGCCGCTGGGTGCTAATAGACCACACTTCATTTGTGGTCTGTCGCGGGTCAAGCAAAACGATATTCATATTTAAAGATACTGATTCATCACGTGAATATGCTCAGTCAAAGAGCCACGATTTTTATACATAATCACTTGAGCATTTTGATTCAGCTGAGCACGCAACGCAGGTTCAAACAACAATTGCGTTAACGTATTTACAGCTTGTTCAGCATCTTCGACCACATACACGGCTTCTGCTGCAACAAACTCATCCACAATACTTTGAAAGTTAAAATAATTTTTGCCCAATACCGTGGCGACATTTAAGGCCAAAGGCTCTAAAATATTATGCCCACCGCCAGGTTCATTCAGCGAACCACCGACATAACAGGCCTGACTTAAGGCGTACCACAACCACATTTCACCCATGCTATCGGCTAAATACACTTGTGTTTCGGGTTGAATCGCTTCAGCCAAACTACGGCGCTGCATATTGAGTTGCAGTTTTTTCACCTGCACAGCCACTTCATCAAAACGCTCTGGATGGCGCGGCACAACAATACATAACAGTTCAGGATGCTGTGCGAAATAAGGTTTCAAAGCAGTCAATAATTGCTGTTCTTCAGGCGCATGGGTACTGGCAAGGGTGATAATTTTGCGATGTGCCAATTGCCATGTCTGTTGCAACTGCGCGGCTTGCTCTACAAAATCTTCTGGCGCAGTAATATCAAATTTAATATTACCCACCACGTTTGTACGCTCGGCAGGCATCCCCAATGCGATAAAACGCTGCTGTGTGGCAGAGTCTTGCGCCAAAAGTTGCTGCAAATTTTGCAACATGCCACGAGTCAATCCTTTAACTTTGGCATAGCCTTTGGCCGATTTTTCCGAAAGCCGCGCATTAATCAACAAACACGGGACTTGAAAATGCTGCGCCTGATCAATCAAGTTTGGCCATAACTCTGTTTCGACCAGTGCCAATAATTTAGGCTGATATTTCTGATAAAACTCACGAATTAAATGCACCTGATCGGCAGGTAAATACACGGCTTGAAATAAATCTAAATACGGTGCTTTTAAAAATAATGATTTGGCGCGTGCCTGCCCCGTTTTGGTGGTATTGGTGACTAAAACGGGATGTCCCACTTTTAAATAATGTTCAATTAAAGGTTGTGCGGCATTAGTTTCCCCCACCGACACCACATGAAACCAAATGGCATGTAAATTTTTAGCAGGCTGAAATGGGCCAAAACGCTCAAGCAGTTCTTGTTGTAATTGCTCAGGATGTTCGGCACGTTTACGAATACGTGACTGATAAATCGGTTTTAACAGCGCCAAGGCTGCGTTATACCAAAATGGAGTAGCCAAAAGATGCGCCCCAAAGAAAGATTATCGGCAAAATATAACAGAGCCACACGCGCATGTTAATTGCATGTGGCGCTATACTGGCTTTTATTCTACAGCGTGTTGTGTTTCCGCCAAAGTTGGATAATCGATATAGCCTTCTGCAACGGCTGTACCAATCATGTTTTCCAGCTTGAGTTCGTTTAAAGGTACATCTGCCAATAAACGCTCATACAAGTCTGGATTGGCAATATACGCCTTACCAAATGACACCGCATCGGCCTTGCCCGAAGCCAATAATTCCACGGCATCAGCACGACTTAAACGCATGTTCGCGATATATGGCACACCGCCTGAACGTACTTTCATTTCTTGGGAAATGCTGTCTTCGGCTAAATATTCGCGGGTAAAGAAAAAGGCAATTTTACGCTGCCCCAATTGCTGCATGACATAGCCAAAGGTTTCACGTGGATCATCATCTCCCATGTCGTGCTCATCGCCACGTGGTGCTAAATGCACACCGACTCGACCTGCGCCCCAGACTTCAATTAAGGCGTCCATCACTTCTAACAAGAAACGCGCACGATTTTCAACCGAACCACCGTATTCATCGTCACGTTGGTTGGTTTTGCTTTGCAGGAATTGATCAATCAAATAACCATTGGCTGCATGCAACTCTACCCCATCAAATCCTGCTTCTTTGGCACGGATGGCGGCTTGTTTATATTGCTCGGTAATGGTGTGGATTTCTGCAATTTCTAAGGCACGTGGCAACACATATTCACGTTTAGGACGCAACAAACTGACATAACCTGCTTGTTGTACCGCACTTGCCGATACTGGTGTTGCACCATTGAGTAAATCTGGATGTGAAACACGACCTACATGCCACAGTTGCGCCACAATCAAACCACCTTTGGCATGCACGGCATCGGTAACGAGTTTCCAACCCTGCACTTGAGCATCGGTAAACAATCCTGGGGTATTTAAATAACCATTGGCTTCTTCAGAAATTACCGTTGCTTCTGAAAGAATCAAACCTGCACTGGCACGCTGTGCATAATATTCTGCCATCATTGGCGTTGGAACACGGTCATCGCTGGCGCGGCTACGGGTTAAAGGTGCCATCACCACACGGTTTTTTAGATGCAGATCACCCAAAACTAAAGGAGAGTCTAATTCAGCCATTTTTGCCTCTAATCTCACAGTTAAAGTGAGTGTTTTAAATATTCGACATATTGCTGAATGAGTGCTTCATTACGAGAAAAATACGACCATTGTCCATATTTTTCTGCACGAATAAGACCTGCCTGTTGCAGTACCGATAAATGATTTGACATGGTCGATTGCGACACGTTGCCCAAACGCTCAATGTGTCCTGCACATACGCCACGCTTAAAGTCGCCACACTCATCTACCGACAAAAATTGTTCTGGTGCTTTTAACCATTCTAAAATTTGCCGACGGGTAGGATTGGCTAAGGCTTTAAAGATTAAATCGACATCCATCATTCAGACACATATTCGTAAATATAAGCCCAATTCAGCAGCTGCTTTTAATATATCGTATTTTTTCGATATTAATATCGTTTTTTTACGATTTATATAAATTTTTAAGCAACTTCACTGAATTGGGCAGGCTCATTAGGATCTTACAGACCGTAACTTATAGACCCTGCTTTAAACTGGCTTCAATAAACTTGTCTAAATCACCATCTAAAACCGCACCTGTATTTGAAGTTTCCACGCCTGTACGCAAGTCTTTAATACGTGAATCATCCAATACATAAGAGCGAATTTGGCTTCCCCAACCAATATCAGACTTCGAGTCTTCCAGTGCTTGAGCCGCCTCATTACGTTTACTCATTTCCAGTTCATACAACTTGGCACGTAACTGTTTCCACGCATGGTCACGGTTGGCGTGTTGCGAACGTTGGTTCTGACAAGCAACCACAATACCTGTAGGTGCGTGGGTTAAACGTACCGCAGAGTCGGTTTTATTAATGTGCTGACCACCCGCACCCGATGCACGATACGTATCGGTACGAACATCGGCAGGGTTAATATCAATTTCAATATTGTCATCCACTTCTGGTGAAACAAACACTGCAGAAAATGACGTATGACGACGGTTACCTGAGTCAAATGGCGATTTACGCACTAAACGATGCACACCCGATTCAGTGCGCAACCAACCATAGGCATATTCGCCTTCTACGCGAATGGTCGCAGATTTAATCCCTGCCACATCACCATCCGATTCTTCCATCAATTCTGCTTTAAAGCCGTGACGTTCAATCCAGCGCATATACATACGCAACAGCATCGATGCCCAGTCTTGCGCTTCTGTACCACCCGAACCTGCCTGAATTTCAACATAGCATGGGTTTGGATCCATTGGATTACTGAACATACGACGGAATTCTAATTTCGCCAGTTCTTCTTCTGCAGAAGTCAATTCAGACTGTACATCCACCAATAAATCTTCATCATCGGCTTCAACGGCTAAGTCTAGCATGGCTTGGGCATCTTCTAACTGGGTCGCCAAACCTTCTAGGACATGAATCACGTTTTCAAGCTCGCCCTTTTCTTTGGCCATAGCTTGCGCACGACTTTGATCATTCCAGATTGCAGGATCTTCTAACTCGCGGAGAACCTCTTCTAAACGCTCTTTTTTCAGATCGTAGTCAAAGATACCCCCGTAGTGTTTGACCACGTTCGTTCAAGTCTTTTAATTGGTTTAGATAAGGATTAATTTCCACGTAAATTCTCTCAATTAACAATGAAGCTTATTAACTGATAATTGTAGCACAGACATGTTCTGGCATTTCTATCCTGCTGTAAATTCCAGCATAACTTTTCAGCTTTTATAAGTTGAATGCTAAATGTGGTTAAAAATAAAGATCGCTTTAAACTTTTAAAGTGAAAGCCTGATGATATCCAACCTAAAATAGCATGCACGATTAACACGGATATTTATCTTAATGGCCGATCTATCGCCCTGATTTTTTGCCTGACACATTCAGCTGAAAACATGCTTAAAAAGTGGTGTATGGTAATTGCTTCAACCCGCCAAAATAAAACAAAGATGAAACAAGTTTGATGATTTAATGATCAACTTTAGTAAAATTCACAAAATACACATAGTTTTAATAAAACAAAACATTTAATTATTTCATTTTTATTTCAATCACTTAAACTCAAAATATTACACAAATTTACGCTTGTAACAAAGCGGCAACTTTCCTGTGATTGACGCTGATTTTTTTTCGCCTAGACTGAAAGTTGTAACAAAAAGTTTAACTGTTAACCAGATTTCAGAGGGGTACTTTCCATGAAAAAATTAGCAATCGCATCAGCCCTACTTTCAGCTTTGGCTATCACTGGTACTGCGAACGCATATCAAGCTGAAATTGGTGCATCAGCAGGACTGATTGATCCAGACAACGGCAGTTCAAGCGGTTCATTCGGTGTAGATGGTACTTATTACTTTAACCCTGTACAAACCCGTAATGCACCTTTGGCAGAAGCAGCGTTCCTTGATCGTGCTAGCAACGTAAATGCCAAATACCAATATGACGAAGTTGGCGACAATGAAGCGCATACTTACGGCGTAGGTGCAGAGTACTTTGTACCGAATTCAGACTTTTACTTAAGTGGTAATGTGAGCGGTCATGACTTGAAAGACAATGATGACCTAAACAATGATTTAACCACCTATGGTGCAGAAGTTGGTTATTTACCAGCACCAGGCTTGTTAATCGCAGCAGGTCTTAAAGGTTGGGATAATGACCGTGATGATGGTGTAGACCCGACTTTACGTGCTAAATACGTAACTACACTTTCGAATGGTAAAGACATCAACCTTGAAGCAGGTGCTGCTTTTGGTGATCTCGATGAATACAATCTTGCTGCGGATTACTTCATTGATAAAACGCTAAGTGTAGGTGTCGATTATTACAGCAACGATATCAACGATAATGATGAGTTTGGTGTGAGTGCACGTAAATTCTTTACACCACAAGTCAGTTTGGAAGGTCGTGTAGGCTTTGGTGAAGTTGGTAATGCTGACTACAACCGCTTTGGTGTCGCTGCGAAATATCGCTTCTAAGCTTAAGTCTAATTCCTTACTCAAATAGCACCCTTCTTCGGAAG
This sequence comes from Acinetobacter sp. YH12058, assembly GCF_013419805.1. Classification (NCBI taxonomy): domain Bacteria; kingdom Pseudomonadati; phylum Pseudomonadota; class Gammaproteobacteria; order Moraxellales; family Moraxellaceae; genus Acinetobacter; species Acinetobacter sp. YH12058. Next base: position 26,963 of record NZ_VOZL01000023.1, on the reverse strand, counting down.
GGTGCTTTTTTCCGCCAAATTAAACCGTTCTGAAATTACAATCGAAGATGATGAAGATTCGATCTCGGCAGACAACACAGGTTATGCACTGGAAGTGGGTTATTTACCAATCAATAGTTTGTTATTAGCAGCTGGTGTTGCAAAAGAAAATATTGACCCAATCCAAGCAAGCCAAATCGGTTTTATCAACAGCTTTACAAATATTTGGACTGCTGAAGATGATACTATTGCAACACTTCGCGCAAAATATGTCACTCAAATTGGTAACTATTATACTAATTTTGAAGGTGCAACCTATTTTGCAGATGAAACAGTATATCGTCTAGGTGCAGACCTTTATATCGACCCAACTTTAAGCGTTGGTGTTTCTTTTGCAGATTCAACAGAAGAAGATTTTGATACTATCTTTAATGTACGTGCACAAAAATTCTTTACCCCAGCATTTGCTGTAGGTGTGAATTACACGACAACTGATGGTGCGGACTCTTACGGCATCAATGGTACATTCCGCTTCTAATCCCTTACATTAAAAGCAAAAAAATCCGCTCAAATTTGAGCGGATTTTTTTATTTGGATTACTGCTCCAAATGCACAATCTGCAACTGCAAACTCACATTGCCATTAAACACATTGCGCTCTAACTCATAAACCAAACGCACATCATCCCGCATCGGGTTAAATTCAAATTTATCTTTAGCACCAAACGCAATCGCATCAACCACTTGTCCATTGTCCAATGCCAAACGCAATTTTAAATGAGCGTCCTTCAACCATCTAAAATCAACCACTTTAAACCGTCCCTCAAACACAGGCTGCGGAAACTTTTGTCCCCACGGCGCCAAATGCTGTAATAAATCTACCGTGTGTAAATCAAAAGCTTCTTGCGGCAATTCACCATCTGTCCATAGCACAGCATGAAATAAATCCGCATCCATTTGCGCAATGATCTGTTCAAAGACCTGTTTAAATTCTGCAAAGTGCGCCTTTTGAATGGTCAAACCTGCCGCAGCTGCATGCCCACCAAAATGACTAACCAAATGTGGATATTGTTCTGCAACCAATTCTATAGTGTCACGTATGTGAATCCCCTCAATTGAACGGGCAGAGCCTTTAATATGCTCACCATCTTCATCGGCAGCAAATACAATCGCAGGGCGATGGAACTGCTCTTTTAAACGTCCTGCGACAATTCCAATCACGCCTTGATGCCAATGTTCTTCAAACATAATCAAAGCATGCGGTAAATCGCTTTGATCTAACTGCAACTTTTCCAATTCTGCCAGCGCATCTTGTTTAATTTGTGCTTCAACCTGACGACGTTCCTGATTCAAAGCATTTAACTGACGTGCCAAAGCATAGGCACTTTGCATATCCGTTGCCAATAAACACTCGATTCCAATATCCATCGTTTCCATGCGCCCTGCAGCATTAATACGTGGCCCTAAGACAAAACCTAAATCCTGCGCTTTAAGCTGTGTGGGTTCACGCCCTGCCAAGTCTAGCAATGCGCTAATCCCAGGACGACATAAATTCTGCTGTATCCGTTTTAAGCCTGCATCCACCAAAATACGGTTGTTATAATCCAGACTGGCTACATCGGCATAGGTGCCCAAAGCCACCAAATCTAAATATTGCGTTAAATTTGCAGCAGATTTGCCCTGTTTTTTACGCTGACTGGATAAGTTCGCCAACACATAAAATGCCACACCCACACCTGCCAAGGCTTTACTTGGGAAATCACAACCCAATTGGTTTGGATTGACCACAGCCTCTGCATTTGGGGTGGCTTTCGTTGTGAGGTGATGATCGGTAATGATGACCTGCATCCCCAAAGCTTGCGCACGTTCCACGCCTGCATGACTGGAAATTCCGTTATCTACCGTAATTAATAGATCAGGTGCATAACGCTCAAAAGCCAAATCGGCAATGGCGGGGGTTAAGCCATAACCATATTTAAAACGGTCAGGTACTAAATACTGCACGTGTGCGCCCATTTCGCGCAATGCCAAAATCATAAGTGTGGTACTGGTCGCGCCATCGGCATCGTAATCGCCCACAATTACAATTTTTTTCTGCTGATCAATCGCCTGATCCATCAGCTGAATTGCTTCTGGTAGACCTTTCATGCTTGGAGCAAGCAAGTGCTTCAGTTTAAGTTCCAGCTCCTGCTCAGACGCAACGCCACGGCGCGCTAAAATTTGGGCAACAAATGTAGAGACGCCCTGAAAGTTTTCAGGGCGTGTAAGTAAAGGTCTTTGCTTTATTAGAATTTTTGACATAATTTCCAGTGATTTAAGGCATCAAGCGTTGTAGTTTCCACTCACCTTCAATTTTTTCATAAGCTAAGCGGTCATGCAAACGGTTCGGACGGCCTTGCCAAAATTCGTAATAATCAGGCTGCAAGCGGTAACCGCCCCAAAATATAGGTTTTTGCAATTCAGATTGATCGCCCACTTGGGCATGCAAGTCTTGGAAACGCGCCTGTAGTTCTTCACGGCTGGCAATCACACCACTTTGCGGAGTGCTAATATGCGCAGCGATTTGGTTGTCACGTGGGCGTTTGTGATAATACGCTGTCGATTCTTGCTCATCAATTTTTTCGACATAACCGCTGACACGAATCTGACGTTCCAGTTCAGGCCAGTAAAATAACAATTCAGCATAAGGATTGGCCGCTAAATCCAACCCTTTTTGACTGTCATAATTGGTATAAAAGTCATAGCCTGCTTCGGTGGCTCCACGCAGCAACACAGTACGCACATGCGGACGACCTTGCGCATTGGCAGTCGCCAATGACATCGCATACGGTTCATGCAGCTTGGCTTCTAAGGCATGGTTAAACCAATTCAAAAACTGAATATGCGGATTGGCACTGACCTGTGCTTCTAGCAATTCACCTTTTTGGTAACTTAAACGCAGCTCACTTAAATCTTTAATTAAATCACTCACGATTACCCCCTTTAGACGGCATGACGACGTACAGCATCTGCTAAATCTTTCGCCAATGCCTCCACTTCAGCCAAATCATCACCTTCCACCATGACACGAATCACAGGTTCAGTGCCCGATTTACGAATCAATAAGCGTCCACGACCTTTCAGCTGTTCCGTAGCACGGTCAAACTCTTCCACCAAGGCAGGAACGGTATACGGATCAAACATATTTGCTAAGCGCACGTTTTCCAGCACATTTGGCAACAGTTTAAAATCTGCCACCAATTCATGTAGGGCTTTATTTTGTTCGACCATCACCGTTAACACTTGCAAGGCAGCAATAATTGCATCACCTGTGGTGCTCTTGTCCAAAGTCAAAATATGCCCCGATGGCTCACCACCAATAACCCAGCCATTTTCTTCCAGACCTTGTAGCACGTAACGGTCACCGACATTGGCACGGAGTAATGGTACTTGGGCTTTTTCTAACGCCAATTCCAGCGCCATATTGCTCATTAACGTCCCAACAATACCTGCAGGTTTTTTCGAGCCTTGTGTGGCAAGAATATATAAAATGTGGTCACCATCAATTTGCTTGCCTTGACTATCCACCAAAATCACACGGTCTGCATCACCATCAAATGCAACACCCAAGTCCGCCTGATGCTCAAGCACTGCTTTTTGCAAACTTTCAGGATGGGTTGAGCCGCAATTTTCGTTGATGTTTAAACCATTTGGCTCATTGTGAATGGCAATCACTTTCGCACCTAATTCACGGAATACCGCAGGGCCAACATTGTAGGCAGCACCATTGGCGCAATCGACCACAATGGTGAGGTCATTTAAATCTAAATGATATGGAAAGGTCGATTTACAAAACTCGATGTAACGCCCATTGGCATCTTTAACACGAACGCTTTTACCCAAGTTGGCCGTATCATCAATTTTTAATTCTTGCTGCAATTCTTGGTTAATTTCTTCTTGCAAGGCATCTGGCAGCTTTTTCCCTTCGCCCGAGAAAAATTTAATCCCGTTATCAAAATACGGATTATGCGATGCTGAAATCACAATGCCTAAACTGGCATGCAAAGCGCGGGTTAAGTGCGCAATAGCGGGCGTCGGCAATGGGCCGAGCAAATGCACATAGACACCTGCGGCATTTAAACCCGCCTGTAATGCTGCTTCTAAAATATAGCCTGAAAGACGTGTATCTTTACCTAATACCACAATAGGTTTATTTTTTTTGGTGTGTTTTTTTAAAACTTTACCTGCTGCAAAACCTAGTTTTAATGCAAAATCAGGTGTAATTGGTAACTCTCCAAACTTCCCTCGAATGCCGTCTGTACCAAAATAACTCATATTGTTCTCACTTCTTAGGGGTGATCTTTATCATCACTTTTTTACTGCGAGTTACTTTACACCAAAAATGAAAAAGCCGTCACATTGATGACGGCTTTTATTTGAAAATGCTACTAAATATCAACCAACGCGATAGTTCATATTAACCAACGCGATAGTTCGGCGCTTCTTTAGTAATCGTCACATCATGCACGTGAGATTCCTGCATACCTGCTGCAGTAATTTTCACGAATTTAGCATTTTGGCGTAGATCTTCAATGGTTGAAGAACCTGTATAACCCATAGATGAACGTAAACCACCCATCATCTGATGCACGATGTTGCCCATTGGGCCTTTGTACGGTACACGACCTTCAATACCTTCTGGTACAAGTTTTTCTGCACCTGCTTTCGAGTCTTGGAAATAACGGTCTGCAGAACCTGTTGCACCCGCCATTGCACCCAATGAACCCATACCACGGTATGCTTTGTAGTAACGACCTTGGAAGAATTCAACTTCGCCCGGTGCTTCTTCAGTACCAGCAAGCAATGAACCCACCATAATGGTACTTGCACCTGCACCAATCGCTTTGGCCATATCACCAGAGAAGCGAATACCACCATCGGCAATTAATGGAATCTGTTCTTTCAATGCATTGGCAACAGCGTCAATTGCAGAGATTTGCGGCATACCAATACCTGCCACAATACGTGTGGTACAGATTGAACCTGGGCCAATCCCCACTTTCACTGCGTCTGCGCCTGCATCTAACAATGCCAAAGCAGCATCGCCAGTTGCAATGTTACCGCCAATTACTTGAACTTGTGGATAGTTAGCTTTTACCCAACGTACACGCTCAATTACGCCTGCAGAGTGACCGTGTGCAGTATCAACCACAATCGCATCGACACCTGCTTCAACCAATGCTTCTACACGGCTTGGTGTTTCTGCGCCTGTACCCACTGCAGCACCCACACGTAAACGACCTAAGTCATCTTTACAGCTGTTTGGATACAATTCTGCTTTACGGAAATCAGTGACCGTAATTAAGCCTTTTAATTCCTGCTGGTCATTCACCACCAAGACTTTTTCAATACGATGCTGTTGCAATAAAGCTTGAATGTTTTCTTTAGATTCGTCTTCGCGTACTGTCACTAAACGATCTTGACCTGTCATGATGTTGCTGACAGGTTGCTCAAGGTTGGTTTCAAAACGTGTATCACGTCCTGTCACAATACCGACAACTTTGCCATCTTTTACTACAGGTACACCGCTAATATTATTGGCTTGAGTCAGCGCAATCAATTCACGTACTGTAGTTTCTGGCGTTACGGTAATCGGGTCTTTCACCATACCCGCTTCAAATTTTTTCACACGGCGCACTTCGGCTGCTTGCGCAACGATGTCCATGTTTTTATGCAAAATACCAATACCACCGTTTTGCGCCATCGCAATTGCCATACGAGATTCAGTCACCGTATCCATTGCTGCTGAAACCAAAGGAATATTCAGGTCAATGCCGCGCGTAAAACGTGTCTTTAAGGAGACATCTTTTGGGAGAACAGTAGAATAGGCAGGGAGTAATAAGACATCATCGAAGGTTAACGCTTCTTGAACGATGGTCAGCATAACAGTCTCACTGGTAATTTCCGTGAGCCATTATAAACAAATCTGGGCACAAATTTCATTTGTTCTCTAAGAAATATTTTTTATTCTGCCCTTCTGGGGGATGCGACATGAAAAAATCGGTAATTTTCATCTAAAAATTGAAGTTTTCATCCTTAGTTTGCTTTTTAGCCGTGCAGGTTTAAAACTTGCGATGTTTCATTTTTCAGGCAGATAAAGCCGCTTCAATGTGAACCATGATTGGCTATTTATCCAAAATTAGCCGTAAAAAAAAGCAAAGCCGCAGCTTTGCTTTTTCAATCTGGATTGCGATCAACAACTTAAAGCACCATTAAACCACTTGATCGAAGTCATCATCATTCACAGAAATGGCTGGATCGACTTGCACAAATGGAATCATGTTATGCGCACGACGTGCTTTATTGCATTGATCATCGGCAATTTGCACTTCTTTACAAGAGCTGCTGCGTAATTCATAAATCCCGCAGCTCACTTGCTGTCCAACTTCACCTTCTAAAGCGACACAACGCGGCTGACTCTGATTGGTACCACACATGCATGAATAGACTGCTGTTACTGGTTCCGTGTAGTGCTCAGGCATATTCATGCCTTCAGCCCAATAAAATGAAACACGGAAATAAGCGCAACACGCGCCGCAGCTTAAGCAGGCATCTGCTGTAGGTACTTGAGACAACATTCGTTAAGTTCTCGTCATCAAAAAAATCGTTTTTGGGCGAAAATCTTAAAAAAAGTTGTTTTTGCACTCAAGTTTTTTTTACAGTTTTTTCAGCTTTTTTTGTCGCTTATTCAGGGCAGCTAAAAACGTGTTCGTCCATCAAATCGACGCCACATTCCAGTGTTTCAATCCAGTCTAAGAATTGATTCACCTGTTCTTTGCCCACAAATGGCGTACCGTGTTGCGGCACAATCATTTCAACGTCCATGGTGCGTACCATATTCACCCAGAGGCGAATCACTTTATTGGAACACATATAGCGCTGATGGAAGCCTTTCATCGCAGGAATATGCGCAGCAAAATCAGTCAATGGAATTGAAGCATCTTCCACCATTGACGCACCCATATCACCAGAAAATAAAATTTTGGCGATAGGATCATAAAACTGGAAATTACCAACAGAGTGCAAGAAGTGCGCAGGCACAGCAATAATTTTAGACTCGCCCAAAGGAATTGCCTGACCTTCATCTGGCAGTTCCACCAAACGATCTAGCCAGTTGCCTTTCATACGATCACTCATAAAAGATGAGCTTAAGTGCGGCAAGAAACGCGCCCACAATTTTGATGCTACGATTTTTGCTTCGGTATAGACCAACCAACGTGGCATTGAAGTGATGATGTCTGGGTCTTGGTGCGATGCCATGACATAGTCAAGATTGGTCAAACGGGTATATTTGTTTAATTCCATGGTCAGTGGTACATAGGTCAGGTCGCCACCCGGGTCTAGCACTGCGGCACGGTTATTATCAATGATCAGAAATTGGTTGGCCTGAACACCTTCACCTTTGACCAAACTGGTAAAACTAATACATTTATGTGTCCCATTATCAAATAAGACCTGCGATGTTGTACGGTCAAATGCCATAACCAATCCCCAATTTTTTCATTTTAAAAATAGATTTTCTATCATTGAATAACATATAGCTATTTATGGAAAGTTACAATAAATAAAATGGCTCAGATTATCTGAAATATCAGTGAATTGCAGTACCATTCACATAAATAAATCCCGAGCAGTTTGCTCAGGATTTATGCATTTTAATGAATAATTTAGAATAAATAATGTTGCGCCAAAGTCGACACACCAATAATTAGGAAAATCAGTGCACCAATTTTATGAATTAAAGCAATTGGCAATCGGGTCGCTAATTTATTGCCAATAAATACCGCAGGTGCATTGGCCAGCATCATCCCCAAAGTGGTTCCAAGCATGACCCAAAACACGCTGTCATAACGTGCGGCTAAAGCCACTGTGGCAATTTGAGTTTTATCGCCAATTTCTGCCAAAAAGAACAATACAAAGGTCGCGCCAAATACACCGTATTTTTGCCACTTGTTGATGCTTTCAGTTTCATCATCTAGCTGGTCTGGAATAAGCATCCAAATCGCCATGCCAATAAAACCTAAAGACAAAATCCACAATAAAATTTCTGGGCTAAGTACCGTGGTAATCCACTGCCCTAAAACTGCAGAAAGTCCGTGGTTAATGAGTGTTGCCAGTAAAATAGCAACCAAGATTGGAGCAGGTTTACGAAAACGTGCCGCGAGTAATAAAGCCAATAGTTGGGTTTTATCACCCATTTCGGCTAAGGCGACAATGGCAGTCGAGATGAGGAATTCATACATGATGTTTTTCTCTGGCTAGCACACATACCAATGACCTATCCCTCCTGCTAGCCAAAATCTGCAGAGTGATAAATCAAAGGTCTTGCCAACAAAAGAAAGCTTGAAAAAGCAGACTTGGTTCTTTGCTATGATGACCATGTTCTGTGGAACAAATATGTTGACCATCACCTTTTTACTGCATTCAGTTGAAACAGAAATTAGTAAAAAGCGGCTACTCCCCAATGAAGTACAGCTATTCTAAACGGAATACTGCGGTTAAGCAAATTTAGCCGAATAACGGCAGTGACAAAAAACCCTGCCGCAGCAGGGTTTTATAAAGCTTTTCTGAGTTTAGAGCAGCAAGCTACGAATATCTGCCAACAACTGGGTCAGTTTATGGGTAAAACGTGCTGCATCTGCGCCATTAATTACCCGATGGTCATACGACAATGACAATGGCAACATCAAGCGCGGATCAAAGCCTTCACCATTCCAGACAGGCTGCATGGTCGCTGGTGAAATACCCAAAATCGCAACCTGCGGCCAGTTCACCAACGGCGTAAATGCCGTACCGCCAATCGAACCTAAACTGGTGATGGTAAAGTTTGCACCTTGTAAATCTTTAGGCGACAACTTTTTATCACGCGCTTTTTGACTCAACTCACCCAGTTCAATCGCAATTTGTTTAATCGATTTCTGATCTGGATTACGTAGTACAGGCACGGTTAAACCATCGGGGGTTGCCACCGCAATGCCCATGTGGATTTCTTTACGCAGCAGCACAGACTTTTGATCGTCTGCCAGATGCGCAGCGAAATATGGCTCATCTTTCAGCAAATGCGCTACTGCTTTGGCAATGAACGCCAAAATGGTCAGGCTGACACCTTCTTTTTTGAAGTTGGCTTTCAATTCACCGCGCCACGCTTCTAGCTCGGTAATATCGGCCAAATCAAATTGCGTGACTTGTGGGATGTAATTGTTCAGGGACAATTGCGGAATTGACACTTGTTGTAAGCGCGTCAAATCTTTTTCTTCCACACCACCAAATGCACTAAAGTCAGGTAGCTTTGGCAAACCTGTAACTTGCTGTGTTGTAGCAGCGACAGGAACAGTCTGCGGCGCAGTAAGACGCGCTTTGACATAAGCCTTCAAGTCTTCTTTGAGTACACGCGCATGTGGGCCAGTGGCGTTTACATCTGCTAAAACAACACCCAACTCACGTGCCAGTTTACGCACAGCAGGGCCTGCATACACTTTTGCATTGGCTTCATGTTGCGCCTTACTCAATTTGTCTACATTCGCATGCGCGCTTGCTGCAACTGTCGTGCTTTGTGCTGTAGATGCAGCACTGACTGCTGGCGATGTACTTGGTGCAGAGGCAACTTGAGCTGCTGCAACTGCTGTTGGTGCAGCTGCGCTTGCAGTTACTATCGTCACTAATGCATTGCCCTGCGCAACACTTTGTCCTAATTCTACATGAATCGCTTGAATCACGCCTGCAGTAGTACTTGGCACTTCTACCGTAGCCTTGTCTGATTCCACCACAATCAAACTTTGGTCAGCAGCAACCGTATCGCCCACTTGTACCAAAATTTCTGCCACTGTGGCTTTATCGACCCCTAAATCAGGCACTGCGACTTCAACCTGTGCTGATGCTGTTGTTTGTGGTGCCGATGCAGTTGCTGCGCTCGCTGTTGCAGCAGCCGCTTCTGCTGATGCCACTTGAGGTGTTTCCACCTGTGTGACTGCAGCAGCGGCGGTTTTCACTTTCAGAATCACCACCCCTTCTTTTACGGTATCACCCGTATTGATTTGGATAGCGGTAACTGTACCCGACACCGTACTCGGCACTTCTACTGTGGCTTTGTCCGACTCCACCACAATAATGCTTTGATCAACATCAATCGCATCGCCGACTTGTACTAAAATTTCCCCAACAACGGCTTTTTCCACGCCAATGTCAGGTACTTGTACATCTACTTCTTGCGCAGTGTTTGATGTCGCTGAGCTTGGTGCTGCAGCGATCACTGGTTCAGCATCTTGCTTCGGTGCAGCATCTACTTGGGCTTGCGGTGCAGCAACTTCTGTAGCAGCTGCCGTTTGAGCTTCAGTTTCCAACTCAATCAGCACCGCACCTTCAGTCACTTCATCGCCTTGTTGTACCAAAATACTTTTCACCACCCCTGCAACGGTGCTGGGTACTTCAACAGAGGCTTTGTCTGATTCCAATAGGACAATGCTGTCATCAACTGCAATCGTGTCGCCAACTTTGACAAGAATATCTGCAACAGTGGCTTTATCGACACCAATATCAGGCGTTTGAATTTGCATGATCAGTGCTCCTCTTTGTAGTCAGCAACCGCTTGTACTTCAGGAACCGCTTGCGGTGCCCACGCGACAGGACGATCTGTATCTAACTCAAATGTCGAGATTGCATCTTTGACCAAACGCGCATCGACTTCGCCTTCATCAGCCAGTTTTTTCAAGGTGGCTACCACAATGTGTGCAGCATCGACCCCAAAGTAGCTACGCAAGTTACCGCGGGTATCGGAACGACCATAACCATCGGTACCTAAGGCAACAAATGGACGATTGTCTGGCAAGTAACCGCGAATTTGCTCGCTATAGGCGCGCATGTGATCGGTAGCAGACACGACAATGCCATCTTTGCCACGTAACTGTTGTGAGATCCACGGCTCTTTGCTTTCTTCAGCCAATGGATGCAAACGGTTGTATTCTTCACACGCCATACCATCACGCGCCAATTCATTAAAACTGGTCACACTGTAGACATTCGAGTGGATTTGATACTCTTCACGCAAGATTTTCGCCGCTTTGATGACTTCACGCAAAATCACACCTGAACCTAGCAATTGAACCGTGGCTTTTTCATCTTCCTGCAGTAAATACATGCCGCGCTTAATGCCTTCTTCCACACCTTGTGGCATTTCAGGATGCTCGTAGTTTTCATTCATTACGGTGAGGTAATAGAACACGCGCTCCTGATTGACATACATGCGTTGCAAACCATCATGCACAATCACGGCAAGCTCATAACCAAAGCATGGGTCATAGGACACACAGTTTGGAATGGTATTGGCTAAAATATGCGAGTGACCATCTTGGTGTTGCAAGCCTTCACCATTGAGTGTGGTACGTCCTGCAGTGGCACCCAACAAGAAACCTTGCGCCTGTGCATCACCTGCCGCCCATGCAATATCCCCAATACGTTGGAAACCAAACATGGAGTAATACATATACATTGGGATCATTGGTAAGTTATTGGTCGAATAACTGGTACCCAAAGCTGCCCAAGCACTCATTGCACCTGCTTCGTTAATGCCTTCTTGCAGCATGTGACCGTCTTTGGCTTCACGATAATGCATCAATTGTTCTTGGTCTTCAGGGGTGTATTTTTGCCCATGTGCGGCATAAATACCCAGTTGACGGAACATGCCTTCTAAACCAAAAGTACGTGCTTCATCGGGTACAATGGGTACCACACGGTCTTTAATGGCTTTTTCTTTGAGCAGGGCAGAAATCAAACGCACCATCACCATAGTGGTCGATTGTTCTTTGCCACCTGAACCTGCCAAGACTGAATCGAAAACTGATAATTCAGGAATTTGTAAAGCTTCGCTGTCTTTACGACGCGCAGGCAAATAACCACCCAACGCTTCGCGACGCGCTTTCATATATTTCAATTCAGGCGAATTTTCACTTGGACGATAGAACGGCACTTCTTCAAGTTGCTCATCGCTAAATGGCAAGTTGAAGCGGTCACGTACATATTTTAAAGAATCCAACTGCATTTTTTTGATTTGGTGGGTTTTGTTCACCGCTTCAATTTCATCAGACAAACCATAACCTTTGACAGTTTTGGCTAAAATGACCGTTGGCTGACCTTTGGCCTTACATGCTTCAGCATACGCCGCAAATACTTTGTACGGATCGTGACCACCACGGTTCAGGTTATCAATATCTTCATCGCTTAAATCTTTGACCAATTCTTTGGCTTCAGGATATTTACCAAAGAATTTCTCACGAGCGTATGCACCACCTTTCACTTGCAAGCGCTGATAATCACCATCCACCGCTTCTTCCATAATGGCTCTTAATGCACCTGTGTCGTCTTTGTCTAATAAAGCATCCCAATGACGCCCCCAGACCACTTTAATCACGCGCCAACCTGCGCCACGGAATAACGACTCAAGTTCTTGAATGATTTTACCGTTACCGCGTACAGGGCCATCTAAACGCTGTAAGTTACAGTTCACCACCCAAATCAGGTTATCTAGCTTTTCACGACCTGCCAGTGAAATTGCACCCAAACTTTCTGGCTCATCCATTTCACCATCGCCTAGATATGCCCAGACTTTACGGTCTTCTTCTTTAATCAAACCGCGGTTCATTAAATATTTTTGAATATGTGCCTGATAAATTGACATGATTGGACCCAGACCCATCGATACCGTTGGGAACTGCCAATAGTCAGGCATTAAATAAGGATGTGGATAGCTAGGTAAACCGTTACCGCCCACTTCACGGCGGAAATTATTTAATTGATCTTCGGTTAAACGCCCTTCTAAAAATGAACGGGCATAAATACCGGGTGCACAGTGACCTTGGTAGTAGATCATATCACCGCCAAAATGATCACTATTGGCACGGAAGAAATGGTTAAAACCAACATCATATAATGTGGCTGAAGATGCGAAACTTGCAAGGTGACCACCTAAATCATCACCTGTTTTATTGGCACGCAATACCATTGCCAACGCATTCCAGCGAATCAGGGCGCGAATACGACGCTCCATATCCTGATCGCCCGGCATGGCAGGTTGTTCTTCCACTGAAATGGTATTGAGGTAAGGAGTATTTAATCGCTGAATGGGTACATGCTTTGCAATTGCACGTTGGTACAGTTTTTCGAGTAAAAATGCTGCCCGTTCAGTACCCATATGTTGTAACACAGCATCAAAGGCGTCTTGCCATTCTTGGGTTTCTTGTGAGTCCGTATCACCGTAAAACGCCATAATTCACTATTCCTAAGCCTAATCGTATGCTTTATATGTATCATAATTTAGACTTTAGTAGATATGGCTAATCTTAAATGCATATCCTGCATACTATTTAGAAAATAAATAGTGATTGACACATTCTTACAGCAAATAACAAAAAACCGCCAATTTAGGCGGTTTTTTATACAATAAAGCAGATACTGCGTGTTATTATTTTTTTAGGTGATAAGTTGATGTCTGAAATGTCTCACTAGATTTTGCTAAAAGCTAAAACGTGAGTATAAAGAAAAGCGACCTTTGCCGCTTTAATTTCATGTTTTAATTTGTAGTTCGCGTGTAGTTTACAGTGAGTGTGGCTAGAGCATGAATTTCTAGCCAAAACATTACGGCAACATTGCTAAATAGGTAGAAGGGTTCTTACGTTGACCATCTTTCACTACTTCATAATGTAAGTGAGGACCTGTACAACGACCTGTACAACCTACGTTGGCAATATGTTCGCCTGCATCTACACGGTCACCCACACGTGCAATTAAACGTGAAGCGTGTGCGTAGCGCGTGATATAACCATTACCGTGGTTAATTTCTACATATTGACCATAACCTGTGCCCCAGCCTGACTTGGTCACAATACCTGGGCCAGTCGCATAAATTGGAGTACCGCTTGGTGCAGCAAGGTCTAAGCCTGAATGGTTTTCAGCACGACCACTCATGACACGACCGCCATAGTTCGAGCTAATACGTGCATTTGGTAATGGATGTGACACTAACCAAGCATAAGGATTTGAAGAAGCAAAACGGGTGCTGGTATTGGTACCGTATTTTTTTGCTAAAGACGCATTGTTTAATTCTGTAGTCTTTTCACGAAGCTTAACGGTCATCTGCGTTTGTGCAGGAACATCAATGTCTTGTGTTTCTGTATAAGAACCTTGTGACAAGGTGCGGGTTAATTGCTCAATACGATCAGTCGATGAATTTTGAGAATCTAACTCAACTAAATCAGCAAATGCGACAGATGCTGCCGAAGCTGCCAGTGAAAACGCTAATAAAATACGGCGCGAATGCATAAAAAAACCTCTTAACTGTTCTTACTTGAAGTTCCTTGTGATCTCTTCCTTGATATCTACTGAAAGGAGCGCATAAGATTAGGGCATAAACATGAAGGAATGATGTATGTCCGAACCTGTGAATCTCTTTCAACAAACAAGAAAACACATAAAAACAGGAAACCTAACGTTTCTCTCAACCCAAGTTGCTGCATGGCAGAAACTTGGCAAACTTATTCAACCTTTACTGCCGCAACCAGAGCAATGGCAGGTGGTTTGTTATCAACAAGGTGTCTTAACCATTACTGGAACGAATCAAGCGATGGTCAGTCAACTTGCTTATTTGCAAAAGCAATACATTACTCAACTGTCACAACTGCATGAACTGAAAGACATACAAAAAATTCAAGTTCGTTTAAGAGTTGAATCTCAAACGCCCCCAAAAAGCGAAAAGCCTTTAAGAACACTTAGTCCAGAAACTCAAGATATGTTACGAGGTGCTGCTGACTTTGTGAGCGACCCTAAGCTTAGCCAAGCTTTGTTACGTTTGGCAAGCAATAAAAAATAATTGTTTGCAGAAAACACCAAAAACTCGTGCTCAAATTTGTGATGAAATTCACATATTATTGTTGTTACATTATAACGTAGTAAGAAAAGACAATGACTTATGTCACATGCACAAAAGTGATCGGGCAAGAATTTATGTCATCAAATGTTACAATTTCATAACTGCTTGGATCGCTCTGAACATTGCGTAATAACTGATTATTTAAGGCATGTCCTGATTTATAACCATCAAACTTGGCAATAATTTGATGTCCAAGCAAGTACAAATCCCCCACAGCATCTAAAATTTTATGCCGTACAAACTCGTCCGAGAAGCGCAAACCTTCTTCATTGACCACGCCTGTATCATCTACCCCAATGGCATTATCTAAACTCGCACCCAAAGCCAAATTATTGGCTTTTAAATAGTCCAAATCTTTCATAAAGCCAAAAGTACGTGCGCCACTGACTTCATAGACAAAAGTTTCTGTAGAAAAATCGATGGTGGCAGACTGATATTCTTTTTTAAAGGCAGGATGATCAAAGTCGATGGTGAAATTGAGCTGAAAACCTTCATGCGGACTGAACACCGCACGTTTATCGTCAATTAAAGCTTCTACAGGTTTTAAAATTTTGATGAACTTTTTCGCAGCATCCTGTTCTTTTAAACCACCCTGCATCAACAAATAAATAAAAGGCCCTGCACTGCCGTCCATAATGGGCACTTCAGAGGCAGACACTTCAATAATCAAGTTATCAATGCCCAACCCTGCAATTGCACTCATAACATGCTCAATAGTGCCAACTTTGGCATTATCTTGAACCAAATTCGAGCACATAAATGCTTCTTGAATCAGCATGGCATCGGCTGGAATATCGACAGGCGGATTTAAATCGATACGACGAAACACAATTCCCCCATCGGCATGATGCGGCACAAAGTTGATCAATACTTTTTGACCACTGTGCAGACCAATACCGCTCGCCTTGACGACACGTTGTAGGGTACGTTGTTTCAGCATGTTCTCAATTCATCTAAATTTTAAAACCGCTATACGTTAGCATATTTAGCCATTGATAAAAAACAAAAAAGGCAGTTTAAAACTGCCTTTTCCCGATCACACAATGAAATTGAGGATCTTGGCTTATTTACGCTGCTGATTTTTCAAATAGTCTTGAATACTCATTGGCGTTGGACGCGCAGAGCCTGATGTTGTTGTCGCACTAATTGCAGGCGCAGTTTCTGCCTGCTGACGCTGAATTGCAGGCACATCATCTTCTTCTACTGCCGCTGTTGGTGCTGCAGAAGTGGTTTGTGTCACGGTGCGTTTTGCAGGCTCTGGTGTATCGCCTGTGTTACGCGCTAAACCAGTAGCAATAACAGTCACGCTAATTTCGTCACGCGCTTCAGGATCAAATACCGTACCGTAGAATACTTGGGTTTGTTCGGTATCTGAAAGTTGATGAATCACGTCCATGATCTCTTCGATTTCACCGAAGGTCACATCATCACCACCCGTTACGTTAATCAACAAGCCTTTGGCATTGGCAATGGTTACGCTATCGAGCAATGGGCTACGAATCGCTTGTTCAGCCGCTTGACGCGCACGGTTTTCACCACGACCTGAACCAACACCCATCATCGCATAACCGCGCGTACTCATCGCAGTTTTCAAGTCAGCAAAGTCTAGGTTGATGTGACCTGGACGTACCACCAAATCAAAAATACTGCGTACACCGTTCAACAAAACGTCATCGGCTTTTTTATACGCATCTTTCATTGAAATGTCGCGGTAAACTTTCATTAAACGCTGGTTTGGAATAATGATTAAAGAGTCTACATGCTGTTCTAATGCCGCAATCCCTTTTTCCGCAGAAAGTAAGCGACGCTTACCCTCAAAGTTAAATGGCGTAGTCACCACACCAACAGTCAAAATGCCCATTTCTTTGGCAATTTCAGCCACAACTGGCGCAGCACCTGTACCTGTACCACCGCCCATCCCTGCAGTCACAAACACCATGTCTGTGCCTTCAAGTTGCTGACAGATCAGCTCGCGGCTTTCTTCCGCTGCAGTTTGACCCACTTGAGGATCACCGCCCGCGCCTAAACCACGTGTGCTTTGCTCACCTAGCTGGATTTTGAATTGCGAATTCATGCGATCCAATGCTTGTTTGTCCGTATTGGCACAAACAAATTTTACACCCTGAATATCCGACTCAAGCATGTGCTGCACAGCGTTACCACCTGCACCACCCACACCAAACACAGTGAAACGGGCTTGACCGTTGCTATCGGTTTGATCATCTATAAATTCAAATGAGGCCATGACCTTTAGATTTCCTAATACGTTATTGGCAGTCACTTAAGCCCGTATACTGCCTTGATCTTCATAAAAATTATTTTTAAGAATGCTGTTCAACTTCTGGCTTGTCAAGTACCAGTGATGATCCGTACAACTTCCTAACAATATTCCCAAAAAACTCAACTAAAAAATAGATTTTAACTTTTCGTTCAAGCCAGACCATGCCCGTCCGACACGCCCCCAAACCGATAAGGTTTCAGGGTCTTCATGTTCTACAATCGTGTCTTGAGTATAGTTTTGACTATAAAGCAATAAGCCTGAAGCTGTTGCATATTGTGAACGGCGTAAGGCGGCCTGATGCGGTTCATCGGCATAAACTTGTGAAGGATGATTCCCCAAGTGTGCCGAAACACCCAACATACGACGTACCAAGCTGATCATGCCTTCAATTTGTGAGGCATCACCCGCCAAAACCACACCATGATATAAACCATGAATGGCACCGCTCTTTTCGAGTTCCTGACGAATTTGTGCAAAAATTTCTTCATAACGCGCAATAATAATTTCCGCCAGTTCAATACGGCTAATGGTTTGCGGCCCATCAATGCCCTGAATCTGAATCATGTGATCAGGTTTGACCACTTTCATATCTACACAGCCATACAATAGCTTAATCCGTTCAGCTTCTTCAGTTGTGGTTTGTAACACCGCTGCAATATCGCGGGTGACATGCTCACCACCACGCTGCAAAGTGTGTGCCAAGGCCAAACGTCCATCTAAATAAACTGCAATACTGGTCGTACCTGCGCCAATATCTACCAGACACACACCGTATTCTTTTTCATCTTTAAGCAGACTGGCTTCTGCAGTGGCTAAATTTGACACCACCATTTTTTCGACACCAATATTGGCACCTTTTAAAGCACGGTCTAAATTCTGCATGGTGCTAATAGGCAACATCATCAATTGATAATGCCCCGTCATGCTATGTGCTGACATACGAATTGGGTTTTGTACCCATTCACCCGAATCATCTAAATCGAAACCGAGTGGTACTGCACTCACCAAATAATGGTCTGAGGTGAGGTGACTGGCTTTGGCCAAGTCCAAGGCGCGTACCACTTCACTGGTGGTAATGGTGTGATCACTACTTTCAATAGGTGTGCGACCTGAAGCATAAAAGCTTTTTAGCTCTGCACTAGGAATAGAAATCCATGCCGAATGCACACGGCATTCCGCCATATCTTCCGCTTCTTGCACGGCATTTTTAATTGCAGTAATCACTTTATCGAGACTGACAATTTTTCCCTTACTCATGCCTCGATTACGTGCGGTGGCCATACCAATGACTTGGATATTGTCTGGCGCATGGACCTTAGCAATCAAAACTGAAACTTTGTGCGTCCCAATGTCAATCGCAACAACCGAGGGAACAGCTTCACTCATTTATTCACTACCATTACCAGTATGTTTAATTTATGGCTTAATGCCTCTATTTTTTTAAAGCCCAATATTATGGCTTTGCTCTTATTCCCTCTGCAATGCTTGTGTCATCAATCGTTACAACAAAGTGACCATTTGCAATTTTTGGCGGAATTGAGTTTTTCCATTGAATGGCTAAACCATTGCGATAACGCAAATCGATGGCGGATATTTTAGACCATACAGGTTTCAAATCACTTTGTGCAAGATGCCCCAAGCGCTGCAGCTTACTCATGGTTTGATCTTTATCTACAATAACACGTAGACCTGAATCAAACTGCATAAACCACGTCATACGTTCTGTTAAATATAGTTCTTTTAAACGATCGTTGACGGGTAAGAATAATTGGTTAATTTCATTATAACGACGCATCATCATTTTAGATTGATGCGTTGGCCCGTGTAATAACGGTAAATGTTGATTATTTTGTGGCGTGACCTCGGTAAAGACTTCACCGCTGTCACTGAGCAAACGACCTGTCCCCCAACGTGCAATTGGATGACGCGGCATAACCCGCACACGAATAGCATTCGGCCACGCACGTGAAACCACCACTCGATCTACCCAAGACAACTCCAAAGCGGTATCGCGGATTTGCTCTAGGTCAGAGGTGAAATAGTTCTTGGTCATTACAGGGTTCACATGCGTCATCACTTGGCGGTGTTCCGCATCTGAACGTGTACCCACTACATCTAGCTTGGCAATTTGTGCATCGGTCATGACTTTGTATAGCCCGTACGCACCCACTGCCAACACGAGCACCGCAACGCACAGCATTACCCAACCGCCAAAATGAATCAGCTTTTCTTTGGCTGTTGGCGGTTTGTCATGAATCGAGGTAATCGCTGCCCGTTTACGGCGCAAGGATGCAGGAAGTTGAGCCATATTTAGTGTGCTTCACCTGTAAGGGTTTGTGCCAAAATTGCCACACACAGCTCATCAAAACTATAGCCGACTGCATTTGCCGCTTTCGGAACTAAAGAGTGGCTGGTCATTCCTGGCACGGTATTCACTTCCAATAGCCAGAAATTGCCGTTCTCATCTTGCATGGCATCAATACGACCCCAGCCACTTGCACCCACGGCTTGGAAGGCACGTAATGCCAAAGCTTGTAACTGTTGCTCTTCGGCAGTGCTTAAACCACACGGAATACCGTATTGCACATCATTACGTTGATATTTGGCTTCATAATCATAGAACGCCACATCTTTCGGTGGTTCTAAACGAATAATCGGTAAAGCCTGACCATTTAACAGCACGATGGTAAATTCACGTCCTGTAATCCATTTTTCAGCCATAACAATAGCGTCATGTGCAGTTGCTTTCGCTACAGCATCGGCAAAGTCTTCTACTTTTTCGACTTTGCTCATGCCAATACTTGAACCTTCATGTACAGGCTTGATGATGAGTGGTAAACCCAATTCGGCAACCACGTCTTCAATATTGGAATCTTTGCTAACAATACGATATGGCGCAGTTGGCAAGTCAGAACCTTGCCAAATTTGCTTGGTCTTCACTTTGTCCATGCCAATGGCTGAACCTTGCACGCCCGTACCCGTGTATGGAATATTCAACCATTCCAAAACACCTTGAATTTGACCATCTTCACCACCGCGCCCGTGTAACACAATAAAGGCACGATCATAATTGACCAATTCGGTCACGCTACGTGTTTGTGGATCAAATGCTTCTGCATTGACCCCAGAACGTAGCAGTGCTTCGAGTACTGCTTGACCGCTGTCTAGAGAAACCTCACGCTCAGCAGATTTTCCACCCAATAACACGGCAACTTTGCCGAACTTTGAAGCATTTGACACGTTTATATCCTTAAACTTTAAACTGGTCGATCAAATTCAAACATCACAGGTTGTGATTATTTTAAATATAAATGGTTTTGTGCAAGCTCGATTGAAATCGCCCCCACATTACCTGCACCTTGGGTCAATAACAAGTCATTGGCCTGTAACACTTGTTTCACAATATTCGGTAGATTGCCGTCATTTGGATCGACCAAAATTGGCTCAACCTGACCACGCAAACGAATACTGCGTGCCAAAGTACGGCTATCTGCGCCAACAATTGGTTTTTCACCCGCAGGATAAACATCGAGCAATAACAATTGATCGACTTGTGACAACACTTCCACAAAGTCATCAAAACAGTCACGGGTGCGACTAAAACGGTGTGGTTGGAACAACATCACCAAACGGCGATCAGGATGACTTTGACGCGCAGCTTTAATGGTGGCTTCCACTTCTTTCGGGTGATGTCCGTAGTCATCTACCAATTTCACATTGCCGTCTGCTACCTCAAACTCACCTTGTACTTGGAAACGACGACCGACACCGCTAAAGCCTTCTAAAGCACGGCAAATTGCACCATCAGAAACGCCTTCATCGGTGGCAATTCCAATTGCAGCCAAGGCATTCAATACGTTATGCAGCCCCGGTTGATTCACCGTCACGCGTAACGGTTCGCGGTCTTTACGCAGTACAGTAAAGTGTGTGCGCATGCCGTCTTGATCGACATCAATGGCACGAATATCGTTGTCTTCATTAAAACCATAGGTCAATACAGGGCGCCCGATACGCGGCATGATTTCACGAATATTGGCATCATCACCACACACCACAGCCAAACCGTAGAATGGCAGTTTGTGCAAAAATTGAATAAAGGTATCTTTTAAGGTATCGAAACTACCACCATAGGTGTCCATATGGTCGGCATCAATATTAGTCACCACAGCCGCCATGGGCTCTAAGAATAAAAACGATGCATCAGATTCATCGGCTTCTGCCACGATATAACGGCTAGCACCCAAG
This sequence comes from Acinetobacter sp. YH12058, assembly GCF_013419805.1. NCBI lineage: Bacteria > Pseudomonadati > Pseudomonadota > Gammaproteobacteria > Moraxellales > Moraxellaceae > Acinetobacter > Acinetobacter sp. YH12058. The sequence goes on along the minus strand of NZ_VOZL01000023.1, from coordinate 5,503 downwards.
GCTGCATTGACCCCAGTACGGTTTAGCAAACCACCAATCACGTAAGTTGGATCCATGTTTTCTTCGGCCAACATACAGGTGATTAAACTGGTAGTGGTGGTTTTACCATGTGTACCCGCGACTGCAATACCATGACGGTAACGCATCAACTCGCCCAGCATTTCAGCACGACGCACCACAGGAATACGGGTGTCAATTGCTGTTTTAATTTCTGGGTTTTCTGGGTCAATTGCAGTAGACACCACCAACACATTGGCGCCTTTAATATTCTCTGCCGCATGCCCAATATAAACCTTGATGCCGTTTTCTTCTAATTGCGCTGTGGTTTTTGAAGCTTTGATGTCTGAACCCGACACTTTATAGCCTTGGTTTTTCAAGACTTCGGCAATACCACACATCCCCGCGCCACCAATACCCACAAAATGAATGTGTTTGATACGGCGCATTTCAGGCACTTTGATTAATTTTTTCGCTTGATCAGCGGGTGTAGATGGAGACATATTTTACTCGAACAATGCTTGAATAAGACGAACCACGTGTTGAGTTGCATCAGGCTGCGCCTGCTGACGGGCTTTGACCGCCATTTCAGACAACAATTGACGATTCATTAACGGGGTTAATAATGTTGTTAAACTTTCAGGTGTCATGCTGGCTTGCGGACAGATTTTTGCTGCACCCAAATCGGCTAAAAACTTGGCATTGGCAGTTTGGTGATCATCCACCGCACTAGGCAATGGTACAAATACTGCTGCAACACCTGCAGTCGCGACCTCGGTTACCGTGAGTGCGCCCGCACGACAAATAATTAAATCGGCATCACTATAGGCTTTGGCCATATCTTCAATAAAAGGCTGTACCTCAACCTGTAAATGGTCAGGCTTGTGTGCATAACGTGCCTGCGTCGCTTCGGCATGGTTTTGCCCACATTGATGATAAACATCTAAAGCGACATTTAGTTGCTTTAACGCTTCAGGTACACATTCATTTAAGGCTTGTGCACCTAGTGAACCACCCACAATTAAAATACGAATTGGCAAGCCTGCTTTTTCACGTTCCTGATAGCGCCATGCAGGGCTTAAGGTCGCAGTGATTTCTTCACGAACAGGGTTGCCTGTGGTGACAATTTTGTTACTGTTTGGAAAGGTATTTGGGAAAGCCTGACACACGGTTTTTGCCACACGTGACAATTGAGTGTTGGTAAAACCCGCAACTGCATTTTGTTCGTGAATCAGCACAGGAATACCCAAAGCACGTGCTGCCAAGCCACCCGGCCCTGCCACATAACCACCAAAACCTGCAACAGCATCAACTTTTAATTGCTTCATGTAACGCACAGCACTGAGCGTTGCGCCTAAAATTTTAAATGGTGCAGCCAGTTTACGGATCAAACCGTTGCCACGTACACCTTGAATATTAATTTGGTAAATTGGGATATTATGATTTTTAAGCAGACGATTTTCCATGCCTGTTGGGGTCGCCAACCATGACACTTGAATCCCTTGTTGCTGTAATTGTTTTGCGACGGCCAAAGCGGGAAAAACATGTCCACCTGTACCTGCGGCCATCATCATGACATGTTTAGGCTGTTGTTGCTGTGCGTCAGTCACGGTTTAATTCTTCAACTCAAAATAAGGCAAATAAAAATCTTGTATAAGCTATCAATTGTAATCACAAACGCATGGGCTTTAAAGGTTATTTACTTTTTTTCACCAAGTGCTTGATTGTTTTTTTCTACAGATTTTCAAGTTTAAACTAGTTTTATTATTAATCTACGGAAAATGTTAAGTTTTATTCAATTTTACCTGCTTTGATTGATCTATTTTGCAAAGTGTTTAAGTTGTTTTTTGTATCCACGTCTCTAAAAACAAGGCCGCTTTCAAATAGAAAACGGCTTTTGTATTGATACAGTGAGCATAAAGCCCAAACTTAGTTGGGACGACCTGCTTCAAGTACGGTAAATAAATCATCGGCAATGGATGTACCAAACTGTGCATCAATTTCACGAATACACGTTGGACTGGTCACGTTGATTTCAGTGACATAGTTGCCAATCACATCTAATCCGACAAAAACCAAGCCTTTTTCACGTAAAAATGGCCCGACTTTGGCGGCAATGGCTTTGTCATTTTCAGTCAATGGACGTGCTTCGCCTAAACCACCTGCAGCTAAGTTGCCACGCACTTCGCCATTTTGTGGAATTCGTGCCAAACAATAAGGCACAGGCTCACCATTAACCATGAGGATGCGTTTATCACCATCTACAATTTCTGGAATATAGCGCTGCGCCATGATTGGCTGAGTGCCGTTGTTGGTCAGAATTTCAATGGTTGAGCCAATATTGACCCCATCTTGGTACAAACGGAAAATTCCCATGCCGCCCATGCCATCGAGCGGTTTAACGATCACATCACCATGTTGCTGAATAAATTCACGAATCAGGCTTTGTTGTGAAGTGACCAATGTCGGAACTTGTAGTTCTGGGAATTGAGTCGCAAACAGCTTTTCATTACAGTCACGCAGGCTTTGCGGCTTGTTGATGATCCATGCGCCTTCGCGTTCAGCTTGCTCTAAAATATATGTGGTATAAACGAAATTCATGTCAAAAGGCGGGTCTTTACGCATGAGAATGACATCATAATCAGCTAAGGATTCTTTGCGTTTTTCGCCCAATTCGTAATAATGGTTATAATCTTCAAAGACTTTGAGCGATGCAATCAGACCAAATGCCTTGCCCTGATCAATATATAAGTCTTGCTGTAATGCATAGCCCAAGGTATGCCCACGACGGCTTGCCGCCCATAACATCGCCATGGTTGAGTCTTTTTTCAAATTGACACTTTCGATGGGATCCATCACAACAAGTACGCGCATATTTCGGTGCTCTTTTGAAGAATTGAATAAGCAAAAGTATAGCGGAGTTTGGCTTTGGTTTTGCTGCAATTTTCGTAACGCTTTATCCACGATCATCATGCACTTAGGAGTATGCGATGCAACAAGCGATTATTGATTTTCATTTAGATGAAGAAAATGATTGGGTCGCAGATTTGGCCTGCGGTCATGGGCAGCATGTGCGGCATAATCCACCGTGGCAAAACCGCCCGTGGGTAATCACAGAGCAAGGGCGCAAGGAAAAGTTGGGGGTGATGCTGGAGTGTAAGAAGTGTGAGGAGGAGACTGAGTGAATCCGCTTAGATACTCAGTGTTATTCATACCCTCTTCATACCCCAAATGTCTCCTTTTAAGTCGTGCGTGTATAGCATTCTTCGCTGCCATTAAAGGGCGATCTGGTCTCATCCATGGAACTCGAGAACTTGTGGTGCATCGCACTATGTTGTCGTGTATGACGTTAAAGATTCTGTTCGTATTTTAAGAATTTTGCATACATCACAACAGTAGGGTTAGGTTGATGTATTTACGCACTCCTGAAAACCAATACAACAAAGATCACTGGTAACTAGCGATCTGTTCAATCGCCAACTCATAAGAACTTTCAAACTGATATTTCAGCGTTTTATCTTGAGTAGAATGAATAAAATCTTCCATTTTTTGTCTATATTCTTCATGTCCTGCCTTATACATCGCGAGTAAGTACCCCCACTCACCATATAAATATTCAGAGTCATTTTTAGGAGTGACTTTCAATGTCTTTTCCAGCAATGACGCTACTTGGGCATAACATTTTTCATATTCATTTTTAGGCTTTTTAGCGTAATAGCTCAACTCACATTGAGTCAGTAAACGTGCTTCGCTAAACCTAGTTTTTAACATTTTACTATTTAAATCATAAGCTTCTTTATACATGGCTGTGGCTAAGTAAATCTGCATTTGCAACTTTTCTCGCTCGGAATCATTCTTAATTTTGTTTATTTCAGACAAACTATCTTTCATTACCTTATTAGCATGTTCTCTTTCCCTAAAATTCAAATTATGAATCGTATCTTTATATTTTTTTATAATAGATTGATCTTCTGCAGAAAGACTCTGGGCAGCTTCACTATCTTGAGTGAGTTCAACTTCACCATGATGTGTATTATGTCCATTAGATGAGCAGGCAGTGCTTCCGAATATCAAGAAGGCTGTTAAAAAAATAAGAAAATTCTTCATCTAACTTCCCTTGCTGCGGAATTTAAAGTAAAGCTGTGGGTTGTAAAACTGGGTATCGGGGTAACAACTCCACCGCTAAACGTCAATACATATCCAAGATCTAATTCAACCCTCAATAGGAGTAAATCAGGCTCAGGCAAGGTAATGTTACAGAAACCTACTGGTTCTTTTCCTCGCTCAATACTCCAAACCCCACCATCAGACTTCAATTCTTGTATTTTTAATAATTCAGATTTTCTATTTTTTTCTTTATAGAGTCTTAGAGTTGCATAAGGAGTGATTTTATTTGCATCATGTTTTACAACTGGCGGGTGATATGAAACTGTTATAAACAGATTCTTTTTCTTTAAAATAGATGTAACGATAAAATCACATGCTCCTGAAACTATTTGTAAAACACTCCCAAATAGCCCTTTTTTATCTTCATCGTATGGAGGAATTCCTGTTTTAAATTTTACATAATCGGTTTTATTAAACTCAATATAATAGTTCTCATACTTCCTCTTATTTGTAAAACTATTTATTAAATTCTGTTGAGCACTTATAGGCAGAGTTTGCTCAGTTTGAGGATTAGAAACTATATGATAATTAGCATTACTCCCACCAACAACATGCGACTGTTGCGGCTGAATAATAGCACCGCATGTTAATTTATCCCCGACATAAGCAACTGGCTTACCATCAAAGATAATATGGTCATGGCTTTTAATCACTGAAGACCAACATTTACATCTTGGACAGAAATGCCCATCGCCCGCTCTAACAAAAGAATTGCCCATTTGAGAATTTCTTATCTGAGTAGCTAGAATACGACCACCATGATTAGTTGGTGCATTATGAATAGCAAAACCTCTCATAATCTTAATCCTTATAGTTTAGTCATGACTAAGAGAGTTCTGAAATGTTAATTGATCTTTAAAAATGCATATTGCCACCGAATTGGTAAAAGTATCAATAATTTCATCGCCATTCTTTAATTGACTACTGACCAATAGAGCAGTGATACCTTCAACAACTTTTAAGATTTGCTCAATCTCTTTTGAGAACATCTGTTGTTCTAGTGTTTTGATAAATAATTTGTATAACGAAGTTGATCTTGTCATTTTTGAGTTCGTATATGTTTTTATTATATAATGCGAAGTATAACAAACTTTTAAATTAGTAAAAAATCATAGTACTTTTCTCATATTAAATTTTAATGTGATTTAAAAATACAAAATTTGTCTCACCCCTCAGTCGGGCTTTTTTATTATTTATTACATTTCATTATATTAACCCCAGTTACGGATAAGCCAAAGATTTAATCACATGAATTTTAGGCTTATTCTTTTGGCAAAGTTGATACGCACATAGTGAAGAAAATACGCCTGCTAAAAAACCAGCAATCGAACGATGTTTA
>NZ_VOZL01000022.1:0-39156 GCF_013419805.1 Acinetobacter sp. YH12058 | reverse complement strand
GACTGGCAGTACTTTTATAATCATGAACGACCTCATATGTCAGTAAATGGTTGTCCACCTATTTTTAAACAATAACAAGGCTTTAGATTTTCTACCCATTAATTCAATTAAAAATGGGGGTATTACCCTATCACCTGCCACTGCAATACGGTTTTTTAAAATTTTCATTTGACGACGATGTTGATAAGCCCACGCCAAAGCCTCTTCACAGACCTGAATAATCTGCTGTGGACTGGCTTCAGGTGCAAGCGGATACGCCACACTCAACACTTGCGCATTGGCATGCACGGCCATCAAACGGCAGAATTCATCATGGCTGTCTAAACCACCCACCACAAAACCACCACCATGATAAAACACAATTAAAGGCAATTTCTTATGCGGTGCAGGATGATAATAACGGGCTGCAATATCACCGCTGGGTAAATTTAAGCGAACCTCTTCCACACGCTTGACTGCTGTAGGCGTACTGGCAATAGATTCGATTTGACGGTCAAATTGCTGCCTGGACTGAATGGGGTCTGCACCAATAAAACCAACTTTACCTTGCTTTAACTGTGCCGCCATCATGCATTTAATAAAAGGATCAAGGTCTGGATATTGATAAGGATAAGCCAAGACCTGCGCCAAGGCTTCATGCGCTCGATCGGGTAATTTATTTAAAAGACGCGCAGCCTTTCCCTGCCCTTTGTGTAACCTCTGTTTAAGCGATGAATTCAAGATTTGCATGATTGTTCCTTTTTATATGCGTAAATTCTTCATCATTTCTTCATGATTAAATGCAAAATGACCATTTTGTTATACAAGTGCTTCAATCGTTATACATATCTAAACTTACTATACGCTAACCTGCTTTTATGACGCTGTCATTGACAATTTAGCTGCCCATTATGCATGTTTCATGCAAATTCATAGATTGGCTCAGGAGGTGGAACATGGCTAAAAAACTGATATTACTCTCATGCGCTACTGCTTTTTTAGCCGTAGGCTGTGTCGCATTTCCTGAAGATGGTTACTACGATGGTCGCTATGATCCTCGTTATGAACGCCGCCATGATTATGATGATCGACGTTATGACTATGATCGTCAGCGTTGGGAATATCAACAACGCCAACAACGGGTAGAATTAGAACGTCGCAAGCGTGAAATTGAGCGTCGTGAATGGGAGCAAAACCGACAAAAGCAATTGCAACAGCAAAAACACGAGCAAGAACGCCAGCGTTTAGCTGAGCAACGTAAACGACTTTCGGAACAACAGCGCAAGCAGCTTGAACAAAAACGTAAACAGCAAGTCGAAGCTGAACGTAAAAAACGTGAAGATATACGTAAACGCATGCAACAACAGCGTGATGCACAACAAAAACGCTGGCAGGAAAACCGTAAAGAGCGTGAACAACGTCGTGATCGTGATTAAAAGTGAATGCATCATTGCTTATATAAGCACAATTTAGAAATACTTGCTCAGCATGTAATTCAAAATGATGGCGCAATCTTTCGATCATTTTATGACTTCGATCAAAACAAGAAAGATCAAGCAAAAAAAAGGCTTATCCAGAGGTTGGATAAGCCAGAAAACACATTTAACAATACACCAGAAACTACAGCGACATAGCATCTATGTACAAAGAATAAGCAGCGTATAGACTGTTGTAAAATATTTAATTTCTCTGAAATTATTTGTTTTAGCTCTTACTTAACGCGCCATTAGCACAGCAACTTGATGAAAGCTAAAATATAAAACCATAAGCAACAGATCAATCCCTATATAAATCAATTACTTTCCCGCTTTCAGATCCATTTTTAAGCCCCAAAATGCCGCATCATTTTTGCTTCAAACCCTCCTTCATTTGCAACATTAAAGTGCGGCAAAGCTGTTATTTTTAGTTAAAGTTCAAAGCAAAATAAAATTAATCTGCAAAGACGCTTGAATTTTATCTGCCCTGCCCCGATTTCTTAGCTAATTACGAACTTCTCGAACCATGGCAGTTCAGCAATAACGCAGTTTGCATTAGCACTGACGCCAAAGGACTGTACATGTTTAAAAACCCATTTAAACGGAGTAAATCAATGGCAACTGAGCAGAACGAGCAAACTCAAGACCTTGAGCAAGCGCAAACGGAACCACAAACAGCGCAAGATACTGAGCAAGCAGAAGTTTCCGTTGAATCTTTACAAGAACAACTGAGCAAACTTGAAGAAAACTTAAAACTGGAAAAAGCACGTACTGCCAATGCAGTTTACGAAGCGGAAAAAACCAAAGAGCGTTTAGAACGTGAAGCAGATACAGCTAAAAAGTTTGCTTTAGAAAAGTTTGCTAAAGAATTATTGGATTCTGTAGACAACCTTGAGCGTGCTATTGCCGCCAATGGTGATGAAAAAACTGCCTTGTCTGAAGGTGTGGAACTGACCTTGAAATCATTACTGACCACTTTAGAAAAGTTTGGTGTGGTGGTGATTGATACAGCCAATGGTTTCAATGCAGACCTGCATCAAGCCGTAGGGATTGATCCAAATGCAAAAGCCAATGAAATTGGCAACGTATTACAAAAAGGCTACACCTTACATGGTCGCTTACTCCGCCCTGCAATGGTGATGGTTGGCGCTTAAGCCTTATAAAATCGAGAGTTGATAAAAAAATTTTCATCTAAACAACTTGAAAAATTTTGATTGGCTCTCATATCGAATAACAAGTGAAAACATTGCAAAAGAATTTTTGAGGAAACATCCAAATGGCTAAAATCATTGGTATTGACTTAGGTACAACTAACTCATGTGTAGCGGTACTTGAAGGCGACAAAGTTAAAGTAATTGAAAACGCAGAAGGCGCACGTACAACTCCATCTATTATTGCTTATAAAGATGGCGAAATTCTTGTAGGTCAATCTGCAAAGCGTCAGGCTGTAACTAACCCGAAAAACACATTATTCGCAATTAAGCGTTTGATTGGTCGTCGTTATGAAGACCAAGCGGTACAAAAAGACATTGGTCTTGTGCCTTACAAAATCATCAAAGCAGACAATGGCGATGCTTGGGTTGAAGTGAATGACAAGAAACTTGCACCACAGCAAATTTCTGCAGAAACTTTGAAAAAGATGAAAAAGACTGCCGAAGATTATTTGGGCGAAACAGTTACTGAAGCCGTGATTACTGTACCTGCGTACTTTAACGATGCACAGCGCCAAGCAACCAAAGATGCGGGTAAAATTGCAGGCTTAGAAGTTAAACGTATCATCAACGAACCAACTGCTGCTGCGCTTGCATTTGGTATGGACAAGAAAGAAGGCGACCGTAAAGTTGCTGTATATGACTTGGGTGGTGGTACTTTTGACGTATCGATCATTGAAATTGCAGACCTTGATGGCGACCAACAAATTGAAGTGTTATCAACCAACGGTGATACCTTCCTTGGTGGTGAAGACTTTGACAATGCCTTGATCGAATACTTGGTTGAAGAGTTCAAAAAAGAGCAAAACTTCAACTTGAAACAAGATCCACTGGCATTACAACGTCTGAAAGAAGCGGCTGAGAAAGCAAAAATCGAGCTTTCATCTTCAAATGCGACTGAAATCAACTTGCCATATATCACTGCAGACGCAACAGGTCCGAAGCACTTGGTGATGAACGTGACTCGCGCCAAACTTGAAGGTTTGGTTGCTGATTTAGTCGCTCGTACCATTGAGCCATGTAAAGTTGCGCTACAAGATGCAGGACTTTCAACTTCTGACATCTCTGACGTGATTTTGGTGGGTGGTCAATCACGTATGCCACTTGTACAACAAAAAGTACAAGAATTCTTTGGCAAAGAGCCACGTAAAGACGTAAACCCAGACGAAGCTGTTGCAATTGGTGCAGCAATTCAGGGTGCCGTATTGTCTGGTGACAAAACTGACGTATTGCTTCTAGACGTAACTCCGTTAACGCTTGGTATTGAAACTATGGGTGGCGTGTTGACGCCAATCATTGAGAAAAACACCACGATTCCTGCGAAGAAATCTCAAGTGTTCTCAACAGCGGCAGACAACCAGCCTGCAGTAGACATTTCAGTTTACCAAGGTGAGCGTAAAATGGCTCAACAAAACAAATTGTTGGGTAACTTCCAATTAGGTGACATTCCACCAGCGCCACGCGGTGTGCCACAAATTGAAGTTTCGTTCGACATTAACGCTGACGGTATCTTGAAAGTGTCTGCAAAAGACAAGAGCACAGGCAAAGAACAATCGATTCAAATTAAAGCAAACTCTGGTTTGAGCGATGCTGAAATTGAAGCGATGATTAAAGATGCTGAAGCAAATGCTGAAGAAGACCGTAAGTTTGAAGAACTTGCAAAAGCACGTAACGAAGCGGATGCTTTAGTTTCTTCTGCTCAAAAAGCAGTAAAAGACCTTGGTGAACAAGTGACTGCCGATGAAAAAACTGCGATTGAAACTGCAGTCACTGAGCTTGAAGCGACAACCAAAGAAAATGATGTAGATGCAATCAAAGCAAAAACTGAAGCATTGCAAAACATCATCATGCCAATTACGCAACGTGCGTATGAAGCTGCACAAGGTCAAGGCGGTGCACAAGGTTTCGACCCAAATGCATTTGGCGGTGACGCAGGTCAACAAAAAGCCGATGATGGCGTTGTGGATGCTGAATTCACTGAAGTCAAAGATGATAAAAAATAATTTGTCGCTTTAACGCACATCAAAAACCGCGCTGCAAGCAATTGCAGCGCGGTTTTTCTTTTCGATATCCATACACTGACTTCAAGATTTAAATGAAAGAGCACAGACAATTGGACGCTCAACCGAGTACAATAGATAAAATGATGCTCTAACTGCAAATAGATTGAGTTTCTGCCCTACTTTCGGCTACAGTAAACCCAAAAAAGGATGCCGCTAGCAATGCGTTTGTTTCTATTGGGTGCAATCATACTGTTTTCTATCTTGCTGATTTATCAAAATATTCAACATCCTCATACACGACACAATACAGTACTGGATAGTTTGCAACATCCTTTAGATACTCGCTTACGTTATCGTATTGGAGAAATCGATCCGCGTTTTGGCTTAAGCCATGCCGATGTACTACAACTAAGTCAGGAAGCCACCCTGATCTGGACACAAGGGACGGGACAGGATTATTTTGTATATGATCCAAATGCCAAGCTCGCCATTCACTTGATTTATGATCAACATCAAGATGAATCCAACCAACGACAACAGCAACTTACAGCCATTGAACAACGCCAACAACACTGGAGCAATCAAAACCAAAATATTCAAGCACTAAAACAAGAAATTGCAGATAAAAATCAACAGCTTGATGCAAAAAAAATGCTATTTGAACAACAACTTGAACAATACAATCGTCAAGTACAGCAAATTAACCAAAGTGGTGGGCTACATCCTTCGCAACAGGAAGTTTTTGCAGCCAAAAAACAAGAAATCCAGCAAAACATGTGGAGTTTAGAACACGAAATGGCGCAATTTAATCAACAAATTAACCAACTCAACCAACAAGTCGATGCCCTCAATCAACTTAATCAAGACATTGATGTATCCATCCAGCAATTTAATGCACGTTTTCAACCACGTTTATTTGATAAAGGCAGCTTTGATGGTCAGGCCATTCGGATTTATGAGTTTCAATCTAAAGATGATTTACGTCTAACTTTGGCGCATGAATTTGGTCATGCTTTGGGTTTAGCACACCATAACGACCCTTATGCCTTAATGTATCCAATGCTAAAAGATCAGCAGTTGCAGAATTTCCAACTGCGCCCTGCCGATCTCGATTTACTCCATGCACGGCATTGAGCAATCTGGCAAACTGAAGTGACTAAAACACAAAACTCCCCTCACCCTGTACGATAGTTGCATATCCATTACACGTGCAAAGGCAGCAAATTTACTCATTTCATGTTATTGTGAAGGCTCTGTATAACCCTGAACGATCTGTGGAGATTCATGTGAGTTACTACCATATCCTGATTGAAGTAAATGACCACATCAGCACGATTGAACAAAGCCGTGATATCGAAATTTTTGATATTGTTGAGCTTCAACCTTGTCTCCACTCGATTTTATTGCCGTATTTTAATGAGCAAGTGATTGAACTTGAAGATGAAAATATTGAATACAAAGATATTTTGCATCTTGAGGTTAGACAGACCTTATTACCAATTGAACACCTGATTGAAGAAGAACAGCGTTTGCTGCCAAGTGATACCGACATCACCATTTCAGCTTATGAAATTTTTAATAACAAAGAATTAAGCCAAGATGTCACGACTGTGATTTTTGATTTGCTTGAAGCAGTGAAAATTGAACCTTAATCCCCTGTTTTAAGACAAAAATTAAAAAGGTCTGCACATTTGCAGACCTTTTTTATGCAATCGCAACAACTTATTGCATCATTTGTTTGGCCGCTTCATTACGAAACGCTCTTAAAATTTGCTGCCCTGCCCGACCTGTTGCAGCCAAGCCGAGTCGAGTCTGTTCCTGACGAATCGCTTGACGGGTTTTGTCGCCAATTAAACCATCCACTTCACCAATGTCATAACCACGGCTTAACAAAAAGCGTTGAATTTCACGGCGTTCTGCGCGGGATGTACCTGCATCATCGGTTGGCCAAGCGGTGCGGAATGCAGACTGCCCCATTAAACGATCTGATAAATGCGCAATCGCTAAGGCATAACTTTCTGCTGCGTTATAGCTATAAATGGCATCGAAGTTTCTAAACACTAAGAATACAGGGCCATTCGCACCTGCAGGTGCCATCAAGCCTGCCTGACTACTGCCCGATAAATTGCCCTGAATTAATGCCGAACCATCTGCACGAGTCAACCCACGATTAACCCAACTGCTGAGGGATTTTTTATTGCGTCGCCCTTCACCACTCAAAGACATGCCTGCAGGCACTTTGACTTCAAAGCCCCACGGCTGCCCTGTTTGCCAGCCGCGACGTTTTAAAAAGTTAGCGGTGGAAGCCAAAGCATCTGGAATACTAGATACTAAGTCACGGCGACCATCACCATCAAAATCGACCGCCAACTCATCATAGGTCGATGGCATAAACTGAGTATGCCCAAACGCCCCTGCCCATGAGCCTTTTAATTGTGATTCAGTGACATCACCACGTTGCAATAAACGCATGGTGGTAAAAAACTCACCTCGGAAATAGCTTTGACGGCGTCCTTCACAGCTCAAGGTACCTAGCGCTTGCAATAATGGATAGGATCCTGAAATCGCACCAAAGTTACTTTCTACACCCCAAACCGCCACTACGGTTTCTGCAGGTACGCCATAGGCTGCTGCAACACGATTGAGCACATCACGGTGCTGTGCCAATTTCTGCTGTCCTGCCTGCACGCGCTCATCATCGACCAAGCCTGAGAGATAATCCCAGATTGGCGTAGAAAATTCAGGTTGGTAATTTAAACGCTCAATGACTGAATAATCTGGACTGAGATTTTGAGTATAGCGATCATAACTGCTACCACTCACCCCTTTGGCAATGGCTTGGCTGCGTAAATTGGCCAAACAACTTTGAAAATGGTTTTGTGGTTGAAAATTTGCAGATGTACTGACCGTTGGTGTTACGGTGACAGATTTTCCATTGATAATCAGTTCTGCCTGAACCTGAGTAGCTGCCATTGCAGCTGTCGCAAAAATCACAGCGAAACGATGCATAATACCCTTTGATGTGTTTTGAATTTAAATCTTGGCTTTACCATAACACCTTCAGCCACAGAGATCAGATGAAAATCTGTAACTTTAAATTCATTTACACAGTTTTAAATTCATTTTCTCGTTTTAAATTTAAAACACTTATCTACAAGTACAGCATCTCACATTTTTAAATTCAAAATCACAACACATGATAAGACTTTTAAATTTAAAAGTTTAAATTCAAATTAAACCAACCCAAGTTACCCACAAAACACGACATTCACTGCATATTTACGATGTATTGCTTTGAATTTAAAAGTAGCTTTTTAAATTTAAAGATCAAAAGAGCCGCTACTTTATTTAAATTCAAAACTGCAGATCTATCTTTAAATTCATTTCTGATATTTAAATTCAAAGTTGAAGCATCGCTTTAAATTTAAAACGCGCTATTTGAATTTAAAGTTTTGAATTCATAATTATCATCTGTTTCCCATCAGACTTGTGCGCATTTTTATTTTAAGTATTGCTTTGCTACGGTGATGGTTGCTTATTCAGCCTGATCTATCTTAATCAACCTAAAATTACAGCGTCAATCCTAGACAGATTAACGGTAGAACACCTTAAAAATGGGCAGAATAAAAATGTGAGAGCATAAAAAAGCGCTCATCGTGATGAGCGCTTTGACGTCATTTTTAAATTTACAAGCTCATATCAGCACTGAGCGCCAATGGATTTGGCAAAATTTTTGCCAATTGGCGGCATAAATCTGTCAACTCAGCGGCATCATTCGGCATTAAAGTAATATGCCCAATTTTACGGCCTTCACGCTCAGTTTTATTGTACAAATGCAAATGTGCGCCATTCAATGCCAACACATCTTCAGTTTTGGGATGCTGACCAATAATATTGACCATCACCGTTGGACGTACCACTTCAGTTGAGCCTAACGGTAAACCTGCTACAGCACGAATATGGTTCTCAAACTGCGAACACACCGCGCCTTCAATTGACCAGTGACCTGAGTTATGCACACGAGGTGCCATCTCGTTGGCATACAAGCCCTTGTCAGTGACAAATAGCTCTAGCGTTAATACACCAACATAATTTAAGTGATTGAGCAGGCGAGTGATGTAGTCTTGCGCCACAGGCTGTAAGTCTGCGCTGTTTGGTGCTGGTACAATCGAATGCGATAAAATACCGTTGTGATGATGGTTTTCTGCCAATGGCCAAGTTTTTACTTCACCATTTTGACCACGCACCGCAATAATAGATACTTCACGTGAAAAAGTAACAAAACTTTCTGCAATCAAGCTGCCTGCAGGGCCAAGTTCTGCCCATGCTTGTTCAATCTGATCTGCACTGCGCAGTACAAACTGACCTTTGCCATCATAGCCGCCTGTTGCGGTTTTTAGCACAATTGGCAGACCGAGTTCAGCTACAGCAGCCTGTAAACTTTCCAGCGAGTTGACGGCTTGGTACGGCGCAACAGGAATCGCCAATTCATCAAATAAGCCTTTTTCCAGCAAGCGGTTTTGGGCAATTGCCAAAGCCTGACGTGGTGGATGCAAGTCTTTGTGCTTAATCAATACATCAACATCAGCCAACGGAGTATTTTCAAACTCAAGGCTGAATACATCGGCACTGTGTATAAAATCTTGTAGGCTATTTTCGCTTTTGCTGGCAAAAACCTGACCCAAGGTTGCCGCTGGGCAATCTGGACTGGCTTCAAAAAAGGTACATTGAATATTTAAGGGTAAAGCCGCTTGTGCCATCATGCGACCCAATTGACCGCCACCAAAAATACCGATGGTCTTATCCATAGTAATTGTCCCGCTTAAGCCTGACCTGGAATATTGTTGCTTGAAACTTTCTCAGTTTGCGCGGCACGGAAATTGACAACATTTTGTGCAATCTCTGGACGGGTTAAACCTAAAATTTGGGCTGCCATAATTGCCGCATTGGTTGCTCCCGCAGGACCAATCGCCAATGTACCTACCGCAATACCCGCAGGCATTTGCACAATTGAAAGTAATGAATCGACACCATTTAAAATTGAAGATTTCACTGGCACACCTAAAACAGGTAAATCAGTTTTAGCTGCACACATACCTGGTAAGTGTGCGGCACCACCAGCGCCTGCAATAATCACCTGAATGCCACGATCACGCGCTTGTTCAGCATATTCAAATAAGCGATCTGGGGTACGGTGTGCAGAAACGACTTCCGCTTCAAATGGGACACCAAGCTGCTTCAGCATATTGGCAGTGTGTTCGAGAGTTGCCCAATCCGATTGAGAACCCATGATAATTCCAACGAGAGGAGCGTCTTGTGCAGCGGCCGCGTTCATTACAAATATTCCAGAAACGAAACTAAGGAAAGAGAAATTCAGGCGAGAAAGCCAAGCTTGAATAAGAACTCCACATTATAGACTGATTTTTCGACTTGTTAAAATTGAACACGGCGACTCAACCGACTTTTTTGATTATTTTTATCTGGTTATTTTCTAATAATTAACCACAGGCTCACACCATTGCAGCTACGCGAGCTGTTTAAGCCATGCAAAAGCACCATTTTAAGATGCTCGAAACACAAAATATACGCAGCCACATAAACATAAAGCTGCCCATAAATAATCCAGTTTAAAAGGTTGCTTAAACAAAAAAATCATAAACGGGACAAACACCAATAAAGTCACAACTTCTTGGGTAATTTTCATTTGACCTACCGCCCAGCCATGCTGCGCCAGCAAACGGGTAGCAGGAATCATCAAACTGTATTCAAACAGGGCGATCACCCAACTGAATAAAATAGCCTGCCACAGCGGCGCATCATGTGGTAAAAACTTGAGATGACCATACCACGCCAAGGTCATAAAACAGTTTGCAACCACCAAAAGTAAAAATGCTGAAGACATTGTGTCGTACTATCTTAAAAATTCAGTTTTATTTTACGAGCTATTTGCCATGAAAAATGCAAGAGCAGCAATTTTTTACATCGTTTGGCGCAGATTCAGCGCTGAAAAATCCCTGAAATGAGATACAAGAATCACTATCTTTTCGCCAAAACCCTTGCTATCGTTGCTTCAAATCAAGTTAATCACGACAACAGCACAAAAATACGTGATGTGTCTATAAAAGCAGTGGAGTAAGGCGGAATGCATCTGCATATTTTGGGTATTTGTGGCACATTTATGGGCTCATTGGCACTTTTGGCCCGCGATTTAGGACATACCGTCACAGGTTCAGACCAAAACGTCTATCCACCGATGTCGACTCAACTGGAAAATGCAGGCATTACCTTAATGCAAGGTTATGACCGCAGCCATTTACAACCGCATCCAGATTTAGTGATTGTGGGCAATGCCATGAAACGTGGGATTGATGCGGTTGAATACATGCTGAATGCAGGTTTACCGTATATTTCTGGCCCGCAATTTTTGGCCGATCATGTCTTGCAAGGCAAACACGTACTGGGCGTTGCAGGCACGCACGGCAAAACCACCACCACCACCATGTTGGCGTGGGTATTGGATCAGGCAGGCTTAGAACCGGGCTTTTTAATTGGCGGCGTTCCTTTAGGCTTTAGTGAAAGTGCACGTTTGGGTGCAGGCAAGTATTTCTGTGTCGAAGCCGATGAATACGACTCTGCGTTTTTTGATAAACGCTCCAAGTTCGTACATTACCATCCTAAAACCGCCATTTTAAATAACCTTGAATTTGACCATGCCGATATTTTTGATGATTTGGCCGCAATTCAAAAACAATTCCATCATTTGGTGCGTACCATCCCAAGTGAAGGGCACATTATTGCCCCAATTACAGAAACCCATATTGATGAAGTGTTAGAAATGGGTTGCTGGACACCTGTGCTACGTACTTCGCTCAATGCAGACCCACAAGCGGAACTGTATGCAGAACAACTTGCAGCAGATGGTTCACATTTTAAAGTTCTGAAAAATGGTGTGCTACAAGGTGAAGTGCGCTGGAATATGACTGGGCAACACAGTGTCGCCAATGCCTTGGCAACCATCGCCGCAGCAGAGCATGTTGGGGTTGCAATTGAAACCGCATGTGCAGCGCTGTCCAATTTTGGTGGGGTGAAACGCCGTATGGAGTTATTAGGCACCATACGCGGCATTGAAGTCTATGATGACTTTGCCCACCATCCAACCGCAATTGAAACCACACTGGACGGCGCACGTAAGCGTTTGGGTGAGCGTAAGCTTTGGGCGATTATTGAACCACGTTCCAACACCATGCGCATGGGCAGTCATAAAGAGGGCTTGGCAGATTCAGCACGTTTGGCGGATGCTGTGATTTGGTATCAACCTGAAGGTTTAGACTGGGATTTACAGCCTGTGGTTGCGGCTGCTCGCAATCATGCGGTGGTAGCCAATACTTTGGATGAAATTATTCAAAAAATCGTGAGCCAAGCAGGTGAGGGCGATGCAGTGGTGATTATGTCAAATGGTGGATTTGGTGGTTTACATCAAAAACTCATTCAAGCGTTGCAACACACGGCTTAAAATCGCTTAAACTGATTTAAAACTCTTTCAAAAAAAATCCCCTGTTTTTGGCAAAAAATAGGGGATTTTTATATTAATTATAAATTTATATATTATAATTATTAAAAGCAACAATACTGCTCATGAACTTGTCATCTTGACCTGTTACTTTAAAAAGATTACATCCTGCGAGCATGACGGTTGCTACAGGTTGGCTGCTGGATGTCTTTCATCATTATTACTAAGAAGGATGGTCACAATGTCAAAAACAATGAAAGCCATGGTCTACCACGGCGCCAATGATATTCGTTTTGAAGAACGCCCACGTCCAGAAATTTTACAACCAACAGATGCCGTGATTGGTCTCACCAAAACTACAATTTGCGGTACTGACTTAGGTATTTGGAAAGGTAAAAACCCAGAAATTCAAGACACTGCAGTTGCCAAGACAGGGCTATTTGATGGCCGTATTTTAGGTCACGAAGGTATCGGGATTGTTGAAGAAGTCGGTTCGGCAGTCAAAAATTTCAAAAAAGGCGACAAGGTCATTATTTCTTGTGTCAGCCGTTGTGGTACTTGTGAAAACTGTCAAAAACAACTCTATGCACACTGCCAAAATGAAGGCGGTTGGATCATGGGATATATGATTGATGGTACTCATGCTGAATATGTCCGTACTCCATTTGCAGACACTTCTTTATATTTGCTGCCTGAAGGTTTAAATGAAGAAGTTGCGGTTTTCTTGTCTGATGTATTGCCAACTTCACATGAAATTGGTGTGCAATACGGCAATGTTAAACCTGGTGATACCATTGCAATTGTGGGTACAGGTCCAATTGGCATGGGTTGTCTGCTTACCGCACAGTTCTATTCTCCTGCACAAATTATTGCAGTTGATATGGATGA
Source organism: Acinetobacter sp. YH12058 (assembly GCF_013419805.1). NCBI lineage: Bacteria > Pseudomonadati > Pseudomonadota > Gammaproteobacteria > Moraxellales > Moraxellaceae > Acinetobacter > Acinetobacter sp. YH12058. Next base: position 26,090 of record NZ_VOZL01000022.1, on the reverse strand, counting down.
TAACCGCTTGGCGATGGCAAAAGAATTGGGGGCAACCCATACTATTAACTCTGCCAAAGAAGATGCTGTACAACGTATTTTAGAGATTACAGGTGGTCGCGGGGTAGACTGCGCCATGGAAGCTGTAGGTGTCGAAGCCACTTGGGATATTTGCCAAAATGTCGTGAAAGAGGGCGGACATATTGCCAATGTGGGCGTACATGGTAAGTCGGTAAATTTTGAGTTAAACAAACTCTGGATTAAAAACCTAACCATCACTACGGGTTTGGTGAATGCCAATACGACAGGCATGCTGTTAAAAACCTGCTGTTCAGGCAAATTGCCTTTAGAAAAACTGGCAACGCACCATTTTAAATTCTCTGAATTTGAAAAAGCCTATGATGTGTTTAAACATGCTTCAGATGAAAATGCCATGAAAGTGATGATTAATTACGAATAATCTTGGCTTTATGCATGATAAAAAAGCCATCTGTATACTTTAGATTGGCTTTTTAATATTTAAACCGTTTTCAATAGAGAGAGGCAAATGACCCTAATACCCTACAAACTAAATTTAGAAAAAGTTTGAATAACCTCTATTTTTATAACCCCGTTGAGATTTTTCAGGCAAGATGGTTTGTTCTAAATCCAAAAGTAAAGCTAAAAATTGCTGTACCGTCTTTTCATCCAAACGATGTGGTAGAAAAACATCAAAGCCGAGCTTTTTAAATAAACTCGAAATTTGACTATGTCTATGCACATATTTCATAGACCATTCTGAAAAATGGACATGCTCAAGTATTTGGTCAGGGAAGCGAAAGACATCACGATGGCGCGGGTCCTGTTGAATACGCTCAAATAATTGCTCGAGCTGCTGTTGTTCACCTTCTAAACACTGAAAAAAATGACCCTCAGCATAATAAAGTACCCCATTAATGTGTTGTGCAGCATTAAATTGACGAGCTGTTGCCAAAATATCACTGATTTCTTGGAGTAAATCATTTTGATGCTCCGCTCGGGTACTGGCATAACACAACCTGATTAACATATCACACTCTTGTTAATGTAAAAGTAGTCATGAAATTAAGATAATAGACTCAAATAATCACTCATTATTTTGTGGTTTTGTTTATTTTTTAATCAATTGTAATTTATGACTGACAATTCAACCTTACGTTTACCACTATGGTGTATGTGTAGCATCTTTTAACATACATTACATTGAAAGTACGGTTTTGGTTTAGTTTTGGAGAAAGTCATGCTCAAAGACGTGCTTACCACATCATTTTTATTAATTGTTTATTTTTGCATGCTGATTGGCTTTCACCGTTTAGGTCTAAATGAAGAAACAAATATACTCATTTCATCTTTTGTATTAGGGCTAAGTTTAAAGCAGTGGGTGAGCTCATTTTTTTTCCACTGGTTTTGTATTGCGCTTATCAGTGGTTTATGTATTGCACTGAATGATTCGGTGATGCTCAAATTCTTCTTATTCAGCATGCTGATTGGAATGCATGCAATACCTTACCTGTTGATCTACTTTAAAAAAGTGTTTGTAGAAAAACAGGTAAGCTCAACTATAGCGATTAAAAAATAATATTTTTTAAGCCACAACATCGGCATATTGTGTATCCGTTTCAAATGCCGTCTCAATATAAGAGCACACGGGTACAATTTTTAGCTGCTTTTCACGTGCAAAGGCGACCAAAATATCTAATAGTTGACGGGCAACCCCTTGACCACGTAATGTCAAATCAACCCAAGTGTGATCTGCTAAAATAGTGTGATCATCTTGATATTGATAAGTAATTTCAGCGATATGCCGACCATCTCGCTCAATAAAAAACTCGCCACCACGTGGGCTTTCTTGATGTTGAATTTGCATAAGTCCACCTATCAAACTAAATCTATTTTTTCAATTTGCCACAATCTTGACGAAGTATTGTGCTGAATTTGTACAATACAAATTAAAGTGATTTACCGTGCAAAATAAATTGCACAACATTTAAAATTATGTAATTCTTTACGCAGATTTAGGCAACGTCCTAATCCCAAATTATGTTGAACAAGGGGAGTAGCCTCCTCCAAGCGTTAAAATATAATTTTAACGTGTCAGCGTTTCGTCATTACACTTTGCAAAAAGTCGGACGCTGAGCATAGTGCACATACTTGTTGATACAAGTCCGCTCTATGTAGGCAAGACCTTGATCATGTTGTTACAGATGTTTGAAATCATCTGACAACAGGTCAAGGTTTTTTTGTGGCCAGTTGTTGGATGTGGAGATTGTATGGAATCCATCGGCAATTTATGGCTATATCTGGTCTTTTTTGCAATTGTTGCAGTCATGCTCGCCATTGACTTCTTAGGCTTTAAACAAAAAGCAGGCGAATCGGTCAAAGTCAAAACCGCTGCGTATTGGAGTATCGCCTGGGTCAGTGTGGCAGCTTTATTTGGTGGCGGTTTATGGCTGTATCTTAAACACAGCGTTGGGCTAGAAGTCGCCAACACCAAAGTCATGGAATACTTTGCGGGTTATTTGCTGGAAAAATCACTGGCGATTGATAATGTATTCGTTTGGTTGATGATCTTCGCCGCATTCGCCATCCCACCGGGCTTACAGCGTAAAATTTTACTCTACGGCGTACTGGGCGCAATTATTCTCAGAACCATTTTTATTTTTATTGGAGCTTGGTTTGTACAAGAATTCTCCTGGATTTTGTATATTTTTGGCGCATTTTTGGTCTACACAGGCTTTAAATTCTTAAAAGGTCCAGAGCAAGAAGCCAGCAATATTGAAGATATGGCGTTGTTGAAATGGCTACGCAAACACATGCGTATTACCCCAACACTGGAAAAAGATCAGTTTTTTGTGCGCCAAAATGGTGTACTTTGGGCAACGCCATTATTTTTAGTTTTAATTTTGGTCGAAGCATCTGACGTTATTTTTGCCGTGGATTCTATCCCTGCAATTTTTGCCGTGACTACCGATCCGTTTATTGTACTCACTGCAAATCTTATGGCTATTTTGGGCTTACGTGCCATGTTTTTCTTGCTCTCAGGCGCAGCCACTAAAATGCATTATTTACCGTATGGACTGGGTTTAATTTTACTATTTATTGGCTTTAAAATGCTGATGTTAGATGTATTCCACATGCCTATCTGGATTTCACTCGGCTTTATTGTACTTGTGCTGACAATCACTGCGTGGTTATCAATTCGACATAGTCGAAAACACCATGAAACCACATTATAAAATTTAACAGTCCCCACCATCGTTGCAAGCCTTCTTTCGAGAAGGCTTTTTGTATTCATTTCACCAAGTTTTAATTTACCGTACGATAAATTTTATCGTACTGCTGCAAGCTACATTTAAGGTACAATCTCTTGAAAAATGAAAAATGTAGGTTGTTTTATGCCATCTCCTGTACAACGCACCGCAATTCGTGGTCGCTTTCTTGATTTCAAAAACTGTACCAGCCAAGCCGATCAAATTTCAGAACAAGTCCGTTATGTAGACGATGGCTTGTTAATTTGCGAACAAGGCAAAATTCAGTGGTTTGGTTCATGGCAAGAAGGGCAGGCACAGCTAAACGCCAACACTGAGTTCCAACATTATCCTGACCATCTCATTGTGCCTGGCTTCATCGACACCCATATTCATTTTCCACAGACTGAAATGATTGGCGCGTATGGTGAACAATTACTGGAATGGCTGAATACTTATACTTTTCCGACTGAACTGCAATTTGCAGATAAAGCCTATGCTGATCAGATTGCACAATTTTTTGTGCAGGAATTACTGAAAAATGGCACCACCACAGCTTTGGTGTTTTGTACGGTACATCCTGAATCGGTAGATGCGTTGTTTGAAGCGGCAGCACAACATCAAATGCGTTTAATTGCAGGTAAAGTGCTGATGGATCGGCATGCACCTGAAGCATTGTGTGACAGTGCAGACTCAGGCTATACAGACTCTAAAGCGTTGATTGAAAAATGGCATGGAAAAGGACGTAATCTCTACGCGATTACGCCACGTTTTGCACCGACTTCTAGCCCTGAGCAACTGGCGCGGGCAGGGCAACTCAAAGCCGAATATCCCGATGTTTATGTACATACCCATTTAAGTGAAAATCACAATGAAATTGCGTGGGTGAAACAATTATTTCCAGAGCAAAATGGATATTTAGATGTTTATCATCACTATGGTTTAACAGGTTCACGTTCGGTTTTTGCGCATTGTGTGCATTTAGAAGAACATGAATGGCAATGTCTGCATCATACCGATTCTGCAATTGCCTTTTGTCCAAGCTCCAATTTATTTTTGGGCAGCGGTTTATTTCCGCTGCATAAAACTTGGGAGCGACAGGTGAAGGTCGGTTTAGGTACAGATATTGGCGCAGGCACCACGTTTAATGTACTGCATATCCTCAATGAAGCCTATAAAGTACAACAACTGCAAGGGGCAAAACTCTCTGCTTTTGAAGCGTTGTATCACGCCACATTAGGTGCTGCCAAAGCTTTGGACTTAGACGATAAGCTGGGGAATTTTAAGGTAGGCAAAGAAGCCGATTTTGTGGTGCTGGATTTAAATGCCACCGCTTTACAACGCTTACGACAACAACGTTCCAAACATCTTGAAGATGCATTATTTGCCCTCATTACTTTAGCAGATGACCGTAATATTCATGCGACCTATATTTATGGACAACGTGCCTACTACCAACCCGATCAAAACTCAGCAGCAGGTGGCTAAACCTACGCAACCCTCGTATATAAAACCCATCGGATGGGCAATGCTGATACTCGGTTGTGCCTTGTTGTTACGCACAGATTCTCACCCAGCACAAAAATGATGCTATTTCAACCATGCAAGCACGTGCAACATCGCGCAAGATATATTAAAATTAGGGCATATTTTGGGGTGTTGCAGGTCAACACCTTTTTTATTTTTGCTTTTTAGGTATCTACCCATGACAGTTGAAATGCAGGTTTTGATTTCTGCAGAAGAAATCCAGACAAAAGTTCAGGAACTTGGTCAAAAAATTAATGCTCATTATGCCAATAGCGACAAAGAGTTGGTTTTAATTGGCTTATTACGTGGCTCTGTATTGTTCATGGCAGATTTATGCCGCACCATTCACAAGCCGCATGAACTGGATTTTATGACTGTATCCAGCTACGGCGGGGGCACGGTGTCATCGCGTGATGTGAAAATTTTAAAAGATTTAGATAGTGAAATTCGCGGTAAAGATGTTTTGGTAGTTGAAGATATTATCGACTCGGGCAACACCCTAAATAAAGTGATGGAAATTTTGCAAACCCGCGAGCCAAATTCAATTGAGCTATGTACCTTAATTAGCAAGCCATCACGCCGTGAAATTGAACTTGAAGTTAAATTCATGGGCTTTGAAATTGAAGATAAGTTTATTGTCGGTTATGGCTTAGATTACGACCAGAAATATCGTCATATTCCGTTTATTGGCGAAATTGGCTTATAAAACAAACACGCCTCGCTTAAAAAAAGTGATCGTTTCAGATCACTTTTTTTATGGCTAAAATTTGCATTTCATCTATCTAACAGGACAAAAACACAACATGCTGTAGCATTATTCGACTATTTTCCTTGGGATTTTTCAGCAAAAATAAGTCTGAAACATGATGTAAAACATAAACAAAGATAACAAGGAGCTGCTCATGTGGTCATTAATTGTCGCAATTGTGGTGGGTTTTATTGCAGGTTTAATCGCCCGTGCGATTCATCCTGGAGATGACAAAGCAGGGTTTATTGTCACAACCTTACTCGGGATTGCAGGGTCTTTATTGGCAACCTATGCAGGGCGTATGATGGGATTGTACGGTGATGGTTCTGCCGCAGGTTTTATTGCTTCCATCATTGGTGCGCTGATTATTCTGTTTATTTATAATACTATTAAGAAAAAATCACGCGCTTAAATACTGTTTAACGACTGTGATTTTTCAGTCAAACATCGTCTATCCTCATAAAAAAACTGCCTAAAAATTAAGGCGGTTTTTTATATCTACTTCGCAATCACAAATTTCAGGTTTGCTCTGATACACACTTCACAATTGTAGTTGCTAATATCAGATAAAAAATAGCTAGTCTTAAAGACCGAATTCTTTAAAGATCTGTTCAATTTGTGCCGCAGGATATGCTCCCATGACTTTAAAGCCATTCGAGAAAATAATTGCTGGCGTACCATTTATACCTAAACGATGCGCTAAAGCCATGTTGCGTTCCACAGGGTTAGCACAACTGCTTTGACTTGTAGGCAATTGTGCTTTTGTGATCAGATTTTCCCAAGCAAGGGCAGGGTTTTTCTCACAATACACCTGTTTAGACGGCGCAACAGATTGCGCTTTTAACGGCAAAATAAAAGTATAAATCGTAATGTTATTCAGCTTTTTCAGTTCAGCCTCAAGCTGTTTACAATATGGGCAATTTGGGTCAGAAAAGATCGCAATCTGACGTTTCCCCGTACCTCGCACACTTTTGATTGCATCTTGTAACGGTAACTTTTTCCAATCGACACTATTTTGTTGGATCAATAAATCTTTGGTCAAGTTATGCTGATCCTTTAAACGAATCATTGAACCCGCCAAAATATGTTGAGCATCTTCATTCAAATACACCACTTGACCATCCATAGAGGCACTGTAAATACCTTTCATTTCTGTGGCTTGAATATTGTCTAATTTCAGTTGCGGATGCTGTTGTTTGACATTTTTGCTAACCGTTGCAACATCGGCCATGCTCACGGCGCTGCATAATCCCATTAAGGCAGCTAAACTCAATTGTTTAATCATGTGTTTCATCTAAATAAATTAAATTTAGCCTGATTCTAAGCTGAAAGCTGCACAGAATTCAGTATTTTTAAGCCAGAATTACGCAATTGCTACAACTCGTTTTTGCTATGCAACGCTTTAGGTTTCACGTGGAACGTTCAAACCCGATGGCGGATTGATTTCTACAGAAATATGCACAATTTCTTCATGAATGGCGAGGGCAGTGCGGACTTGATCTGCGTCTAAATCGTGTGCGGTTTCCAATGCTAAAATACAGGAAAATTTACCCTGTCCGACTTTCCAAACGTGTAAATCAGTGATCACCACACTGACTGGTAACTCTGCGATCACTTCACGAATTTCTTCCACCACAGGATGATCCATTTCTGCATCCAGCAATGTTTTCCCTGTTTCCTGCATCAAACCTATCGCCCAACGCGCCACTAAAATTGAACCAACAATACCTAACAGTGCATCTAGAAAATCCCAGCCCCAATATTTACCCGCAATTAAAGCAATAATCGCAAAAATTGAAGTCACCGCATCTGCCACCACATGCATAAAGGCGGCTTTTTGATTCAGGTCATGGCTGTCATGCGTATGCTCATGATGGTGATGGTGATGGTGATGGTGATGGTGATGGTGATGGTGATGGTGATCATCTTCATGTAATAACCATGCACAAATCAAATTGACCAATAACCCTAAAATTGCAATTGGGATGGCTTGGTTATACTGAATATCGACAGGAAAAAATAAACGCTCGATAGAGTGAATTGCCATAAATGCAGCCACCACCAACAATAAAATGGCGCTGCTATAGCCAGCTAAAATTTCAATTTTCCATGTACCAAAACTAAACCGTGTATCTGCTGCATAATGACGTGCTGCCCGATAGGCAAAATAAGCCAAGCCTAGCGCCAGCATGTGTGAGCTCATGTGCCAGCCATCCGCTAGCAAAGCCATGGAATGAAAAATCCAACCACCCAAGATTTCCAAGAACATCATGACAGCCGTCAGCAAAGCCGCATATAATATTTTTTTCTGCGCCAGCGGATTGCCTTGATCGAATTGATGTGGATGCATACGATGAGAGTGTTGCTGACGCATAATGGGAAATCATTGTTAAATATACTCCCATAGAGTATATAAAAATTGAGGTGATGTGTTGGGTCATTTACATACAGATAAGAAAATTTTAAATCGCGTCAAACGCCTACAAGGACAAATTGGGGCAGTAGAACAAGCACTTCACAATCCTGATCATGGCTGTATTGAAGTTTTACAACAAGTCGCAGCCATTAAAGGTGCGGTCAATGGTTTGATGAATGAGTTAATCGAATCGCATTTACGCCATCATGTGATTGGTGATCAATGCGCGATTGATGAACATGAACTGGAAGAGTTTATGAAATTGCTGAAACGCTATGCTTAAACACAAATAGGCTTGACCAGATTCAAGGCTTGTCTTTACACTGAGTGATATTTCTCACTATATGAGACTAAACTCAACAGTTTAGCCATCAATCGAGTTTTTTATGACTCAATCTCAATCTTGGCATCCTTTCGTGATGATCAGCCTCGCCCTGATTATTGGCACCATGGGCACGGCACTTGCAAGCCCGCTGTATCCAATTTATCAGGAATTGTGGCAGCTTTTACCCAGCCATATCACCTTTATTTTTGTGGCGTATATGCTCGGTTGTTTGGCTACCTTGCTCTTTTTAGGGCGTACCAGCAACAGTATCGGCTTCTTAAAAACCTTAGAATTGGGTTTAGTCATCATCACCCTCGGACTGATTCTGTCTATGTTTGCCACCAATGCACTTTGGCTTGCTTTGGGGCGTTTTGTGATTGGAATTGCTTCAGGTCTTATGACTACATCGGCGTTAATTGGCTTAATGTGGAGTATCCCCGAATCACATAAAGCACATGCGCCACAGCTCAGTTCAGTCATTACCGCAGTCGGGTTTGGCTTAGGTCCTTTGCTCGGTGGTGGTGTGGCACAATTTTCAGCAGCGCCTTTGTTTAGTCCATATATTCCTGTCATTTTGGGTGCAGTACTGTGTTTTATTGGATTGTTACGTTTAGCACCGCCTGAATTTACGCCACAAGCCTTCTCGATTGCCCCAAAATTAGAACGCCCAGAACCACGCTTTCATGCAGAATTTTATATTATAGGTTTAACCGCATTCTGTGCCTTTGCTGCCTTTAGTTTATTTGCTTCGCTCTCTCCCTCTTTTGTGCAAGTGATTATTCCGTGGCACGGGCCTTTGGTCAGTGGTTTGGCCATCACCTGTATTTTGCTGATTTCAGCGCTGGTGCAGTATTTTTCTAAAGCCATTCCTGCACAAAAATGCCTAAATTATGGGCTGTATTTGCTGTTATTGAGTTTATTGGTACTCGGTTTATGCATGTATTTACATTGGAGTTTTCTATTTTTTGTGAGTGATGTGCTGCTAGGCATAGGACACGGGTTGGCATTGATTGGTGCTTTTGGCTTAATTCATGCCATGACCAATCTACAGAATCGTGCTGCAGTGATGTCGACCTATTTATTTGTGGGCTATTTAGGCACAATTCTGCCAATTATTGCAGTCGGTTATCTGGCCGATCATTTTGGTTTAACCACCGCCGTACTTAGCTTTTGTGCAGCCATCTGCTTACTGTGTGGCTACATCATTATTTGGTATCGCCAATTGCAGAACAAACCTGTTTTAGGATGAAGTTTCATCTAAACGACAAACTAAAATCAGGACAAGGTTTGGATCAGCTGAGTTTATTCAAATATTCAAACTTTGTAGATGACTAGGACTATGTCTTCTGTTTGATCTCAAACTCAGCAGCCATTATTTTTCATTGATGGTTTGATGCTCTAATTCTTTAGTTAGGAAGTAATTTAAAAAGGTTCGAATCACTGCAATGATCGCCAGTTTAATTAGGCTATCTAAATCTGGATCTACTGTGGTGGCTAAAATATCTGCAGCCAACTGAAATTCAAGTGCCGTCGCGAGCCAATCCCCAAAACAATAACGTGCAGTACGCCCCGATTTTAACTGAACCAGCACCAATAAAGTTTTAACCAGACCAATCACCACGCAAATCACAGAAATGGCTTCGAGTGACAATTGCAAAAAATGAACCGAAGAAATGAGTATTTCACGTAAAAAAGCCAGTTCAAACATCCAAATACCTCCATCAGAGATTTCATCTCGTGCATTTAGGATTGAATTGAGCGCCAATTTTTGATTATTTTCTCATCATAGCTTTAAATGCTGCGGTTTAAAAAGACTTACGTGATTATTGATGGGTTTTCATAAAGATAAATTGAAACGTTTAAATATGACATAAGTTAGATCGGGCTTGTGCCGAATGAGAAACTAAACATTAACGAATAGGCTGATTTTTAGTAGCAGATCACCCCAAATAGGATAATAAAAAAGCACTAAGCCACTCAAACTTAATGCTATTTTTGTATCAAATCAGGAAGTAATCGCTAAAAATCATTTCCCAATACAAAACGATCCAAAAATCTTGCCCAACAAATCATCTGCAGAAAAATCACCAGTGATCTCACCCAAAGCATTCTGTGCAAGACGTAACGACTCGGCTACTAATTCCCCCGCATGATAGACCACCAACTGCTCACGTGCTTCAGCCAAATACTGCTGCGTGCGCTTCATTGCGTCTAAATGACGGGTACGTGCAATAAAGGTATCTTCTTCAGGCTGAAAGCCTGCATGCGCTGTAATCGCCTCTATGAGCGATTGAACACCTGTTTCTTGTTTGGCCGACACAGTAATATGTCTAAAACCATTAAAATCTGAAATTGTAGCTTGTACACCAGTTAAATCGCATTTATTGCCAATCAACATCAAACGCTTCGGTTCAATATGTTCAGCAAAATAATGCTGTGCCAATTGCAACGGATCTTCGTTTTGGCTCAAGTCATAGACCAATAACAATAAATCCGCCTGTTCAATTTCTTTAATTGCACGGCGAATCCCTTCCTGCTCCACAATATCCCCTGTTTCACGTAAACCTGCGGTATCGGTCAGGGTAATTGGTAAGCCATTTAGGGTAATTTTTTCATGCAATACGTCACGAGTAGTTCCCGCAATATCAGTCACAATTGCACGTTCAATACCCGCCAAGGCATTGAGTAGAGAAGATTTACCTGCATTAGGTTTGCCCGCAATCACTACCTGCAGACCTTCACGCAACAATTGTCCCTGACGCGCAGATTGTTGCACAGCAGTCACCGAAGTAGCCACTTCATCTAGCAAATTGAGGATTTTCCCATCAGCCAAAAAGTCAATTTCTTCTTCAGGAAAATCAATAGCAGCTTCAACATGCAAACGTAAATGAATTAACTGTTCTAGCACAGTATTCACTTTGGTGGAAAAAGCCCCTTGAAGGGAACGCACTGCAGAACGCGCAGCGGCTTGTGAAGTGGCATCAATTAAATCGGCAATGGCTTCGGCCTGTACCAAATCCAGCTTGCCATTTTCAAAGGCGCGCATCGAAAATTCACCCGCTTTGGCAGCCGTTGCACCGAGTTCCAGTAAACGTGCCAATAAAGCATTTTGAATCACTGGGCCACCATGCCCTTGTAGTTCCACCACATCTTCGCCAGTAAATGAATGAGGATTGGGGAAACAAATCACCAAACCTTCATCCATGACTTCATTGGCTGCATCGTAAAACTGGCGAAAACCTGCATAACGTGCTTTGGGTAAGTCTTTTTGGGTCAAGGCTGCGGCAATCGCATAGGCTTTTGGTCCCGACAGGCGAATCACCCCCACACCACCACGGCCAGGTGGAGTCGCGATTGCGGCAATGGTGCTGCGGTTATACATAAAATTCACCTAAAACTTTCAAAATATATGCAAAGAAAAATCCGCCTAAGATTACCATCTTAAGCGGATTTATTCAGCAGCTCAGCCATACTTAATTGACTGGAGTTGCCTCTTCTCGTTTAGCGCGGTCTTTTTCAACACTTTTGTTGATCAAGCTTTGCTGCAAAATCGTAATCAAGTTGTTGACAATCCAGTACAGAACTAGACCTGCAGGGAAGAACAATAAGAATACGGTAAATACCACAGGCATAATGCGGAAGATTTTTGCCTGCATTGGATCTGTTGGCTGTGGGTTCAACATTTGTTGAACATACATGGTCACACCCATCAACAATGGCAAGATAAACCAAGGGTCCATTGCCGATAAGTCTTGAATCCAACCTAACCACGGTGCATGGCGTAACTCTACCGATTCCATCAATACCCAGTACAAGGCAAGGAAAATTGGCATTTGTAGTAACAATGGCAAACAACCTGACAGTGGATTCACTTGTTCACGTTTATAAAGTGCCATCATTTCTTGCGAGAAACGCATACGGTCTTCGCCAAATTCTTCTTTCATGCGCTGCATTTCTGGTGCAATCACACGCATTTTCGCCATAGAACGATAGCTCTTAGACGATAACGGCCAAAGAATCAGTTTGACAAGAACGGTTAATAAGATGATTGACCAACCCCAGTTGCCCACTAAACCATGGAAGAATTGCAAACCAATAAACAATAATTTTGCAATTGGCCATAACCAGCCATAATCCACAGTTTGGTTCAAACCTGTCGCCAAATCTTTCAATTCAGACTGAATTTTTGGACCAGAGTAGAAGGTCGCATCAACTTCTGCCACCGTACCTGCAGGGACATTAATGGTTGGCGAGGTAAAACCAATGATGTTCATTTCATCGCTAGATTTACGTGATTCCAACTTCGCTGCATACGGTTGACCATCGGCCTGCGTCAATTTTAACTGCCCCGGAACCCATGCACTCACGAAATAGTGCTGAACCACGGCCACCCAACCACCTGTTGCATCGACATTCAATTTTTCGTCATTAAAATTGTCAAATTTCAACTTGTTGTAGTGTTCTTCAGGTGTTCCCCATGCGCCGCCAAGGAAAGTACCCAAGGTAAAAATACCTTGATCTGACTTGCCTGGATCATCTGAATTATCACGTTTCAACTGACCAAACATCTGACCTTGCCAGTTTTGGCTGCTGCGGTTAATCACTTTGTGATTCACCAGCACAGGATATTCACCTTCAGTAAAACTAAAGGTTTTAATGATTTCTACACCATCGGCAGTTTTATATACCATTGGGACAGTTAAAGTTTTAACTGTTTCACCCGCTTTATTTTTGCTTTCTTTGGCATCGGCTAAGCTATAAGTCGATTTTTCAATTTCATAGCTTGGGCGGCCATTACGGCTACTGTCTGGACCATTCAGCCCGATTAACCCAGATTGCGCGACATAGGTGCGCTTAGCATCGCTTTCCAGCATGACGAAAGGATCGTCACTGTCTTTATTTTTGTCATGATTGAGTAATTCAACACGAACAATATCACCACCTTTCGGATTGATCCAAAGATGATAAAGGTCAGTTTGTACTGAAATAAGCTGCTGACTTACAGGTGCTGTGGCATCGGTTGTTTGCTGTGCAGGAATATTTGCTTGCGGTACATCAGAAGCTGCTGTAGCCGTTTGGGCATTCGGCAAATCTGCAGACACTTCATGTGAAACAACGGCAGTTTTTTGCTGCGGTGCTGTTTCAGCATTTCCATAATCTTTTTGCCACGCCAAAATGAGCAAATATGCGACGACAAACATGGCCCCGAGAATTGCAAACCTGGCCCATTGTTGCATATCTATTACCCCAAGTGGTTAGAGTGATTTTGGTTCAATAAACGATCACGAAAGGGTACAGTAATGTGATGCGTTTGAGAATCTATTTGCTGAAATGAAATAAAACGAATGACTTTTGGCGGCACCGGATCATAGCCCGAACCACCCCACGGATGACAACGACAAATACGTTTTGTAGCCAGCCACACACCACGTACAGCACCATGCGTATGGACTGCTTCCAAAGAATATTGAGAACATGTTGGAATATAGCGACAGCGTGGTCCCAATAAAGGACTAATCGCGATCTGATAGAAACGTATCAACCAATGCAGTAAAAGTACCATTGGCCATCTCTACTTTTGTGGGGAGGGAGCTATTTTTGAATGCTTTTTGGCGAGACGTTGTAACTTCTGCCAAGCAAATTGTAATTGCTGATGCAATTCCGCATTAGATACCGTATCTACCCCAACTTTGGGCATTACCACAATATCTAAGTCATTTAATTGCTGTTGGTGTAAGCGAAAACTTTCGCGAGCAAGTCGTTTTACTCGATTTCGTTCGTGTGCACGACGCACTTTCTTTTTTGCAACGACAAGACCCAAACGGCTATTCGGCAGTTCGGAATGTTTTGCAAGAAATAAGAAATGGGGTTGATGCACTTTAAAAAGCGCACCATCAAACACACCTTTATAATCGGCAGCACAGCGTAATCTCAACTCTGTGCTGAAGCCATAAAGTGTTGTCATAACACCCAAGAGTCGGTTCAGCGTGACTGTATTAAACAGTTAAGCTGTGACGACCTTTTGCACGACGGCGAGCCAATACTTGACGACCAGCTTTAGTAGCCATACGAGCACGGAAACCATGAACGCGCTTACGCTTTAATTCAGATGGTTGAAATGTACGTTTCATATCGAAACTCCAAAAATGATCTTTCTATAAAGGTCCGCGATTTTAGTGCTCATTGCTTGAGCTGTCAATGAAAAACACGGTTTCTTGCAAAATAAGCCTAAATTTTTCTTTTTAACAAGTTTTCGCTCAATTGACTGGTTGATCATACAAATTAAAGTATACACAAGATAAGTAATTGTTTATGCTTGACTAATAAGTTATTAACAGTATTATTCACATAATTATCCACAAGCTTATTCTGTTTAATTTTAAAATTTTCGGTTTTGAATTTAAATTTAAACTCAGATTGAATTATCCACAGTTGCAACGTTTCTTATAAATAAATTCAAATTTATAAATTTAAATTTATTACTATTAGGGACGCATTTTTCTGTTGAAAACCCACTTTTTCTTTTATAAAACAAAATTTTGAATTGTGGATATCTGTGTTTCTATAATTTTAATATTATGTGGATAACTTTGTGCTATATTTTATCCACACCTTGCGGATAAACTTATCCACACCACGTTTCAAATTTAAATTCAGGTTTAATGATTCCTTTTTTGAGCAATTTTGCTGATTTTGTCATGACAGATGTGGATAACTTGGTTAGAATGGCGACCCGCTCAGGCGGTCGAGAGAAGTTTTAAATTTAAAAATGGATTAGATAGGGGTTTCACATGCTTTGGACGGACTGCTTAAATCGCTTGCGACAAGAGCTCTCTGGAAATGTCTTTACAATGTGGATTCGCCCATTGGTGGCAGAAGAAGTTGAAGATACATTAAAACTTTATGCGCCTAATCCTTATTGGACGCGTTACATTCAAGAACATCATCTGGAATTGATTACTATTTTGGCAGAGCAGTTGTCTGAGGGACGCGTGCGTAAGGTCGAAATTTTAGTCGATTCGCGTCCAGGTGCAATTTTATCGGCCAGTGAACAACCTGCTACCACTACTGCTGCGCTGGAATCTAGCCCTGCGCCTGTGGCCAAGCCTAAACGTGAAAAAGAAGAAAGTTCTGCAAAAAGCCGTAAACGCCAACTCAATCCGTTATTTACCTTTTCCTTATTTGTGGAAGGTCGTTCTAACCAAATGGCTGCGGAAACCTGTCGCAAGGTATTGACCCAATTGGGGGCTTCACAGCACAACCCATTATTTTTGTATGGCCCAACAGGTTTGGGTAAAACTCACTTGATGCAAGCGGTGGGCAATGCTTTGTTGCAAGCCAAACCGAATGCACGGGTGATGTACATGACTGCAGAAAGTTTTGTGCAGGATTTTGTCAGCTCTTTGCAGCAGGGCAAGGTTGAAGAATTTAAGAAAAACTGCCGCTCTTTAGATTTGTTATTGGTGGATGACATTCACTTATTGGCAGGTAAAGAAGCCAGTTTGGTGGAGTTTTTCTATACCTTTAACGCTTTATTGGATGAATCTAAACAGATTATTTTGACTTCAGACCGTTATCCAAAAGAATTAACCGAATTGGATGCACGTTTGGTGTCACGTTTTTCTTGGGGCTTATCAGTCGGGGTAGAACCGCCAGATATTGAAACCCGAATTGAAATTTTATTAAAGAAAGCTGAAAGCAGCGCCGTAGATTTACCACGTAACTGTGCTTTATTTATTGCCCAGCAAGTGGTGGCCAATGTGCGTGAACTTGAAGGTGCACTCAATAAAGTGGTGGCAATTTCCCGTTTTAAAGGCACCCCAATCGATCTAGATGTGGTACGTGAATCTTTAAAAGATGTCTTGGCAATTCGCGCACGTACCATCAGTACCGAAAATATTCAGCGAGTCGTGAGTGAATATTTCCGTATTCCGCTCAAAGAATTGGTGGGGCCAAAACGTACCCGTATTTATGCACGTCCACGTCAGTTGGCAATGGGCTTGGCACGTGAGCTGACAGGCGACAGTTTCCCTGAAATTGGTATGGCATTTGGTGGCCGTGATCACAGTACCGTGATGCATGCCTGCGAAAAAGTACAAAGCCTGCGCGAAGAAGATCCGATCTTTAACGAAGACTATAAAAACCTGCAACGATTGTTGCAAAGTTGACCGAATTTGCTCAAATTCTGTTCTTGCCATGCGGCAGCTTTTGCCGCATAGTACACTGCTAAAAAAACCTATTTTATACTCCAATCTTCAGTTGTTAGAGGAATGTACCGTGCGTTTAAAAATCGCGAAAGAAAGCTTACTGAATGTTCTGTCACATGTCGTAGGAGCGGTTGAACGTCGCCATACCTTAAATATTTTATCCAATGTCAAAGTTCAGGTGACTGAGCAAGCCTTAACCATTACTGGTTCGGACTTGGAAGTGGAATTGGTTGCCAGTACGAATCTGACTGAAGGGGCATGTTTACAGGCAGGGGAAACTACAGTGCCTGCACGTAAACTGATGGATATTTGTAAATCTTTACCAAGCGCAGCTTTGATTGATTTGCAAATCACTGAAGATCAGCGCTGTATTTTAAAATCGGGCAATAGCCGCTTTGTATTAGGTACTTTGCCTGCGGAAGATTATCCATTATTGGCTACAGAAAATGCTCAAGGTACGCAAGTGACGGTTACTGAGCGTGAGCTGAAGCGTTTGTTTGAAAAAACTGCGTTTGCGATGGCAGTGCAGGATGTACGCTTTTATTTAACGGGTACTTTGTTAGAAATTGATGAAAACCAATTACGTGCTGTGACCACAGATGGTCACCGTTTGGCCTTGTGTGAAACAGCGGCATCTTCGACAGCTACTCAATTAATTCAAGCCATTGTGCCGCGTAAAGCTGTGGCTGAATTGCAGCGTTTGCTGAGCATTGAAGATGAACAACTGGCACTTTTAATTGGGCGTGAATTGCTGAATGTGACCATTCGCACCCCAAGCCGTGACAAAGAACAAGCAGAAATTACCGTGCGTTTTACCACTAAATTAATTGATGGTAAGTTCCCAGATTATCGCCGTGTGATTCCACGTGGTGGTGATAAAAACGTGCTGATCGCGCATGATGTATTTAAACAATCTTTACAGCGTGTGGCGATTTTAAGTAATGAAAAATTGCGTGGCGTATTCCTGAATTTTAGTGCGGACACCTTGCAATTACGTGCCAATAACCCAGAACAAGATGAAGCAATTGAAGATTTAGCGATTCAATATGCCGATTCGCCGTTAGAAATGTCATTTAACGCACAGTATTTATTGGACGTATTAGGGGCATTGGATGGCGATGATGTATCGATGACCATGACCGAAGCCAATCAATCGGTATTGGTACAAGATCCAGCACATCAAGATCAAACCTATGTTGTGATGCCAATGCGTGTTTAAGTGAGCGGTTTATTTCAAGATTAAATCTAGCTGAATCATGCATATTACGCGTTTACATATCGAGCGTGTTCGGAACTTAAAAGCGGTTGCACTTCATGAGTTGCAGCCGTTTAACGTCTTTTATGGGCAAAATGGTTCGGGTAAAACCTCGATTTTAGAAGCGATTCATTTATTGGCGACAGGGCGTTCTTTTCGCACCCATATTCCTAAAAATTACATTCAGAACAGTAGCCAAGATGCGATTGTATTTGCTCAGTCATTGACTGAAAAAATTGGCATGCAAAAAATGGCATCGGGTGAGCAGTTGATTAAGGTCAATGGCGACCCTGTTGCGACCCAAGGGCAATTGGCTAAAATTCTGCCTTTACAACATATTGATCCACTCAGTACCGATATTATTGACCATGGTGCAAAACCACGACGGCAACTGTTGGACTGGTTGATGTTCCACGTGGAACCAGAGTTTTATCACGCTTGGCAATATTATTCACGTGCCTTAAAACAACGTAATAGTTTGCTTAAATCACAGCGACATTTAAGTCTGTCGGACTTGGAACCGTGGAACAAAATGCTCAGTGATTATGGTGAGATTTTGCATCAGCAGCGTTTGGGAACGGTGGAACAATGGCAGCAATTTTTTGCACAAGATTTACAGTATTTATTGCCTGATTTACACATTAGTCTGGAATACAGCGCAGGCTTTCATACCGAAACAGGCTTGTTGAATGATCTGTGCAATTATCATCAAAAAGATGTGGAACGTCGCTATACCGAATATGGGCCACACCGCGCCGATTTACGCTTAAAAACCCCAATGGGTGATGCCGATGTGGTGCTGTCACGTGGGCAGAAAAAGCTATTGATTATGGCATTAAAACTGTCACAGATTGCAATGCTGCATGCGTCTAATAAGGAAACTGTGGTATTATTAGATGATCTGACAGCAGAATTAGATTTAAGCGCACAACAACGTTTAATTGAACGATTAAGCCAATTGGGTAGTCAAGTTTTTATTACCACTTTAGATCATCAATCCGTGCAACAACACTTACAAGCGTTGTCGATTCCTTATCGCTTATTTCAGGTCGATCACGGAACGGTGCAGGCTGTTGAGCAATAATTTTTTTATCTTTGGATAGACCTATTTTTCACTAGGGAGAAACCATGAGTTCAGAAGATCAATCTGTCTCTACTACAGAACAAACCAATGAAAAGGCTTATGATTCCTCTAGTATCAAAGTATTGCGTGGCCTAGATGCTGTTCGTAAACGCCCAGGCATGTATATCGGTGATACAGATGATGGTACAGGTTTGCATCACATGGTGTTCGAGGTAGTCGATAACGCTATTGATGAAGCTTTGGCGGGTCATTGTGATGAAATTTTGGTGACTATCCATGAAGATGAATCTGTCAGCGTATCTGACAATGGTCGTGGTATCCCAACCGATATTCACCCTGAAGAAGGTGTCTCTGCAGCAGAGGTCATTCTGACCATTCTGCACGCAGGTGGTAAGTTTGATGACAACAGTTATAAAGTGTCGGGCGGTTTGCACGGCGTTGGTGTGTCGGTGGTCAATGCTTTATCGAGTAAACTTGAATTAACGATTAAACGCGCGGGTCAAATTCACCAACAGGAATACCGCCATGGTGATCCACAATATCCTTTAAAAGTAGTGGGCGACACTGAGCAATCAGGTACGACTGTGCGTTTTTGGCCAAGTGCTGAAACCTTTAGCCAAACCATTTTTAATGTGGATATTTTGGCACGCCGATTGCGTGAATTGTCTTTCTTAAACGCGGGCGTGCGTATTGTATTGCGTGATGAACGTGTCAATTTAGAACATATTTTTGACTATGAAGGTGGTTTGTCTGAATTTGTGAAATATATCAATGCAGGCAAAACCCATCTGAATGAAATTTTCCATTTCACGACACAGGCTGAAAACGGAATTACCGTAGAAGTTGCTTTGCAGTGGAATGATTCCTATCAGGAAAACGTACGTTGCTTTACCAATAACATTCCACAAAAAGACGGTGGAACGCACTTGGCAGGCTTCCGTGCTGCGCTAACCCGTGGGTTAAACAACTACATGGAAAGCGAAAATATCCTGAAAAAAGAAAAAGTCGTGGTGTCGGGTGATGATGCACGTGAAGGTTTAACCGCGATTGTGTCGGTCAAAGTGCCAGATCCAAAATTCTCATCACAGACCAAAGAAAAATTGGTATCGAGTGAAGTGAAACCTGCTGTTGAGCAGGCCATGAATAAATCTTTCTCTGAATATTTATTGGAAAATCCACAAGCGGCAAAATCTATTGCGGGTAAAATTATTGATGCAGCGCGTGCCCGTGATGCGGCGCGTAAAGCCCGTGAAATGACGCGCCGCAAGAGTGCTTTGGATATTGCAGGTTTGCCTGGTAAATTGGCTGACTGTCAGGAAAAAGACCCTGCATTATCTGAATTATATCTAGTCGAGGGTGACTCTGCAGGTGGTTCGGCTAAACAAGGTCGTAACCGTAAAATGCAGGCAATTTTGCCACTGAAAGGTAAAATCCTGAACGTGGAACGTGCCCGTTTTGACAAGATGATTTCATCGGCAGAAGTAGGTACTTTAATTACCGCTTTGGGCTGTGGTATTGGTCGTGAAGAATATAACCCAGACAAACTGCGTTATCACAAAATCATCATCATGACCGATGCTGACGTAGATGGTTCACACATTCGTACCTTGCTATTGACCTTCTTCTTCCGTCAAATGCCAGAATTGGTTGAGCGTGGTCATATTTATATCGCACAGCCACCATTGTATAAGCTGAAAAAAGGCAAGCAGGAACAATACATCAAAGATAACGATGCTTTAGAAACCTATTTAATTTCTAATGCGATTGATGAATTGGAGCTGCATGTGAGTGCTGATGCACCTGCAATTCGTGGTGAGGCTTTAGCCAAAGTCATTGCTGATTATCAAACTTCACAAAAGAGTTTGAGCCGTTTAACGCTGCGTTATCCTGCAAGTCTGTTGGATGGTTTATTAGAATTAGATGCCTTTAAAATTGATCAAGCAGCAGATCAGGCGTATGTACAACAATGGGGCGAGCAATTACGTCAAAGCATTGAACGATTACAACCAAGTTTGCGTCCTGAATTAAGCATCGAACAGTTTGAAAAAGAAGATGCGGATGGTCAAAAATCTGCAACGTATTGGCCACGAATCACGGTATATGTGCACAACTTGCCACATACCTATTTGCTAGACACAGGTTTGCTGGGTTCAGCTGAATATGCACGTTTGCTGAAAAATTCAAAAAGCTGGTTTACGCTGCTTGAAGAAGGTGCGTATTTGGAAAAAGGCGAACGTAAAATTACGGTCAACAATTTCCATCAAGTGTGGCAACACATTTTGCAGGACTCGCGTCGCGGCATGATGATTCAGCGCTATAAAGGTTTGGGTGAGATGAATGCGGAACAACTTTGGGAAACCACGATGGACCCAGAAAACCGCAATATGTTGCAAGTCACCATTGATGATGCCATTGAAGCAGACCGCATGTTCTCTTGCTTAATGGGCGATGATGTAGAACCACGTCGTGCCTTTATTGAAGAAAATGCCTTAAATGCAGATATTGACGCTTAATTCGTCCAAATCATCCGCATAACCATAAGCACTCTACGGAGTGCTTTTTTATGTTTGGCTTTTGTTGTTGTCGTGATTCATCCAAATAACTTTTATAAAACTGACTTATTGTTCTGTCATGCTGAGCTACATTAAGCCAAAAATATAGGAGAATCATTAAGATGGATAATCAATTAGAACAAGCACGTGATGCATGGGTGAATGCTTTTTTTACTGGCAATGTGGAGCTGTTAGCACACTATGAAGATGAAGATTTTAAAGTCGTTTATACGGCAGAATCACGTGTGGAAAATCGTGAAACACGTTATGCCAACATTCAGCATGCAGTGAATAATGGTGTCTGGAAACCGATCAAACCGAATGTTGAATTAGAAGAATATGAGTTTGATCGTGAGCAGGTTAACTGTCGGATTCAAATTGGTTTGGCGGATGATCAAGGGTATATTCAAGAAATCTGGCGCTATATTCAGGGCTGGAAAATACAAGAATTATGTATTAGCAAAGCAAAAATTACTGCCGAGTAGCAGCGATTTTCTGTGAATCACTGAGATTCAATGACTCAAAATAACCATGAAAGAATGGATTGATTTGGCTTTAATTAGAGTTTTGAATTTAAAATAACAGTTAGTTTGAGTTGTGGATAACTAAGTTTTTGCTTTTAAATTTAAATTGTAGATTTTGAATTTAAAAATCACACTGAGTTTTAAATTCAAAACTTCTTGCTTGGTAGCTATGCTGTCTTACTTTTATTCAGGGTGGGGGTGTCATACAACTATGCTGTGGTGCAAGATTGATAAGTAAAAATAAACAAACGCAGAGAGTGACTTAAATTTCTTTGCGTGGTTATTGTGAAGATAAACTAAAGATTAAAACTATTACGAATGTGTCTTATAAGTATGGAACATACACAATGCATATTCTACGAAATATGATGAGATTTAACCCTATTTAGCATAGCGTTAAAATCTCATCGGTATGGCTATTCAAAGCTACTTTCGAGTTCTTCCAATTCCATCATCAATTCAAGCATTTGTTCTTCTGCCTGCGCCAATTTGGTTTTCAGATCATTTTGCTCATTCATGAGTTTGAGCAAATCATCTTTACGGTTGGCATCGTAAAGGGCAGGATCTGCCAGTTCGGTTTCAATTTCAGTCAGACGCGGTTGAATTTTTTCAATTTGCGCTTCGTATTTTTCAATATTTTTACGAATAGGGCGAGTTTGTTCACGGCGTTGTGCTGCCAGTTTGCGTTGAGCTTCTTTATCTACTTTGACTAGGTTAGTCTTGTTCTCAACCACTGGACTTGGATTGGATGGAGCTGTGTTGGATGTACCTTGCTTAAGCATGTCTGCACGAGCTTGGCGTAACCATTGGGCATAATCTTGTAAATCGCCTTCAAATTCTGTGCATTGTCCTGCATGAACCAAGAGTAAGTCATCGCAGACACTGGCAATTAATTGACGTTCGTGTGACACCAATACCACTGCACCTTCATAATCCTGTAATGCCATGGTTAAGGCATGTCGCATATCTAAGTCTAAATGGTTGGTCGGTTCGTCCAGAATCAGTACGTTAGGACGTTGCCAGACAATTAAAGCCAAAGCCAAACGTGCACGTTCACCTCCTGAAAAACTTTCACAAGGCGTGTCCATACGTTCGCCACTAAAACCAAAACTGCCTAAAAAGGCGCGTAAAGTGGCTTCGCTGATTTTTTTATCGGCAATGCGTGCCAGTTGTAGCATCGGGCTGGCGCTATCATCCAAAGCATCCATTTGATGCTGTGCAAAATAGCCAATATTGAGTAATTCTGAGGCTTTGCGAGTACCTGCCAATAACGCCAATTCACCCACTAAGGATTTAATTAAGGTCGATTTACCTGCGCCGTTCATCCCCAATAAACCAATACGACTGGTCGGGGTAATTTGTAGGTTAATTTTGCTGGCAATCACTTTGTCTGCATAACCAATGCTGACTTGTTCCAAGGTCAGTAAGGGTGAGCTCATTTTGGTCGGTTCACGGAAACTAAAGGTAAATGGTGTATCTACATGCGCAGGGGCAAGCAATTGCATGCGTTCCAATTGCTTGATACGGCTTTGTGCCTGCCGTGCTTTGGTGGCTTTGGCTTTAAAACGATCAATATATTTTTGTAAATGTGCACGGGTTTCTAATTGTTTTTCATACGCTTGTTGATGTTGTGCCAAGCGTTCACTGCGTGTGGTTTCAAAGGTTGAATAATTGCCTGTATATAAAGTCAGTTCACTATTTTCAATATGTAAAATATGATCGGTAATGGCATCTAAAAAATCACGGTCATGGGAAATCAGCACCAAAGTTCCCGCATAGGCTTTAAGCCAGTCTTCTAACCATAAAATTGCATCTAAGTCTAAGTGGTTGGTTGGTTCGTCCAATAATAATAATTCGGAGCGACTCATTAAGGTACGCGCCAAATTTAAACGCATGCGCCATCCACCAGAAAAACTACTGACCGCCAAGCTGTTTTGATGTTCCATAAAACCTAAACCTGCCATCAGTTGTGCGGCTTTGGCGGGTGCGGTATAGCCATGAATTTCATCAAAACGACCATGCAAATGTGCAAGTTGGTCATTATTTAATTGTTCAGGATGTTGCAGTTGTTGTTGAATGTTCCAGTATTCTTCATCACCCGACAGCACAAAATCAATCGCAGGCAAATCCAATGCTTTAACTTCCTGTGCCATGTGCGCCACAGTCCAGCCTTGCGGACGGCTCAACGTACCTTCGTCTGGGGTTAAACTACCTAAAAGCGCAGCAAATAAACTGGATTTTCCTGCACCATTGACACCTGTAAGACCGACTTTCCAGCCTGGATGGATTTGCATAGACGCTTTTTGAAATAAAACACGTCCACCGCGGCGTAAAGAAACTTGGTCAAGTTGAATCATGGTGTTTACTGGTCACAACAAAAGTTGGGCATATTCTAATGGAAGCCCACCAGAAAACAAAAATAAGCCCAGTTTTATTTGTGATTTGCGAAAAATCTCTCTTGTGATGTTTAAAAATTATGATCTAACAACAGGCTTTTTTTATGACTTTGTAAACAAGCACAAAATACGTGCATGTTGGAAATGATCTTTATTTTGATCTAAATCTATAAAATATAAGTGAATTATGAAATAAAAATGATCGCTTAAATAAGGCAGTATAAGGTTTTGGCAGAATTGACAGATGAAATTCGAGTAAATGCTCTATTTTTTTAATTTGAACTTGCTTAATATTTGTTTCGTGTACGGACACTCAAAAATAAAAAAATCTGTAGAAGGATCGAAACAATGAAAAAAATATGGGTCAGCGCAACATTGACAGCATTCGCAGCGATCGGTTTCAGTGCTCAGGCGCAAGCAGCAAAAGTAGATGTATGTGTCTTTGACTTACTGGGTAAGTCAGGTGAATCTTTTCAGATGGCACAAGAGTGGGCGCTAGCAGCAAAAGGCTGGGGTGCAGAAGTCAATTTAATTCCACGTCAGGATGAAGCTGTCGCAGACAATGATTTTAAAGCAGGCAAATGTGATGGGGTATTTATGACCGCCATGCGTGCTCGCCAATACAATAAATTTGCAGGCTCGATTGATGCTTTAGGTGGTGCGCCAAGTAATGCGATTGCACAACGTGCCATCAGCTTTGCTTTAGATCAACGTAATGCAGCGAAAATGGTTACCAATTTAGGTGGCAAGAAATATGAAGTTGCGGGTATTTCACCTTTAGGTTCGGCCTTTATTTTTGTGCGCGACAAGAACATCAGCTCGATTGAAAAAGCAGCAGGGAAAAAGTTTGCGGTATTGGGCTATGACGATGCACAAAAAATTATGGTGCAGCGTGTAGGTGCGCAAGCTGTCATTTCTGATGTATCTAACTTTGTGGCGAAATTTAACAATGGTCAGGTCGATATGGTCGGTGCGCCTGCCTATGCGTACAAACCTTTAGAAATCTACAAGGGTTTAGGCAATAACGGGGCGATGTTTAACTTCCCTGTATTACAAGTGACCGCAGACTTTGTGATTCGCCCTGAACAATTCCCTGCGGGCTTTGGGCAAAAATCACGAGATTGGTTTGTAAAAAATCTGCCTAAAGCGATGAGTATGATTAATCGTTTAGAAGGTGAAATTCCAGCCAAATATAAAATGAACTTGAGCGCAGAAGATAAAACTAAATATCAAAAAATGCTACGTGATGGACGTATGGATATGACCAAACGCGGTATTTATGACCCTGCCATGATGAGTGTGTTAAAACGCGCTCGTTGTTCTGTCGAAAAAACCAATTTTGAATGTTCACTTGGTGGTGAATAGATTGATTTTTAATAAAAAGCCGAGGGTCTGTTGATATTTCATAAATGGCTTGCGCTGTAGGCTAAAACTGAGCAGATCAGGCATGAAACGTAGGGAATAGTGGGTCTATTGCCAAGTTTCATAACGCAATCTGAGAAAGTTTTAGCCATAGTCCTTCGGAACGAGCATATTTTTTGCTGCTATTGCGTTATGAGTCAGTCATTTAGAATGACTAAATTTCCTGCCTCATGCCTTATATCAGCTAAAAAACCTTGCGAGATATATCTCTCACGTCGCAAACATAGACGAAGTATCAACAGACCCTAGATTTCTAGGTTTTTTTATCCACTGGAGCGAAAAACCTCGTGGTTCAGCACGAGGATATAAGCGACTGGAGTAAACCATATGAACGACACGAAATGTCGTTTTAAATACTTGTACTATAGTCACTATTAAGAAAAATACTG
>NZ_VOZL01000021.1:0-40689 GCF_013419805.1 Acinetobacter sp. YH12058 | reverse complement strand
GTATTTTTCTTAATAGTGACTATATTACAAGTATTTAAAACGACATTTCGTGTCGTTCATATGGTTTACTCCAGTCGCTTATATCCTCGTGCTGAACCACGAGGTTTTACGCTCCAGTGGATAAAAATTATTTTGCTAGAAACAACTAAATAATTCCTAAAAGTTTTTAAATTAATAAAAATGATAAATTAGATTTATACAAATTCGCGGTTATAATCAAATTAATGAAAAAATTACCCAGTCCAGTGGAGTAGATCTGACATGGCAGGCGAAAACCAACAAGCACAAAATCCAGCTGCAAAAACTTTGTACGACAAATTGTGGGATGATCACTTGGTCACTCAACGTGATGATGGCTCGGCTTTATTGTATATCGACCGTCATTTATTGCATGAAGTGACTTCTCCACAAGCCTTTGAAGGTTTGCAACTTGCAGGACGTAAGCCGTGGCGTTTAAGTGCCAACGTGGCAACGCCTGACCATAACGTACCAACGTCTAAGAAAGAACGTGCAGACGGTATTGCAGGTATTGAAGATGATACCTCACGTATTCAGGTACAAACTTTAGATGACAACTGTAAAACCTTTAACGTGGTGCAGTTTGACATCAACGACATCCGTCAGGGGATTGCGCACGTGGTTGGGCCTGAGCAGGGCTTAACTTTGCCAGGTATGACCGTAGTTTGTGGTGACTCACATACAGCGACTCACGGTGCATTTGGGTGTTTAGCGCATGGTATTGGGACGTCTGAAGTTGAACACGTATTAGCAACCCAATGCTTAGTTCAAAAGAAAATGAAAAACATGCTAGTGCGTGTAGATGGCAAATTAGGTCAAGGCGTTACACCGAAAGATGTCGTTTTAGCGATCATTGGTAAAATTGGTACTGCAGGCGGTACAGGTCACGCGATTGAGTTTGGTGGTCAAGTATTCCGTGATATGTCGATTGAAGGACGTATGACAGTATGTAATATGGCGATTGAAGCAGGCGCGCGCGTAGGTATGGTCGCTGTGGATGACAAAACCATTGAATACGTGAAAGGTCGTAACTATGCACCAAAAGGCGAGCAATGGGATGCAGCAGTTGCTTACTGGAATACTTTACACTCAGATGAAGGCGCGCACTTTGACACCGTAGTGGTATTACAAGGCGAAGAAATTGAGCCGCAAGTGTCTTGGGGAACTTCACCTGAAATGGTCATTCCAGTATCACAAGCCGTACCAACTTTAGAGCAGGCGAAAGATGATGTACAGCGCAATGACTGGACGCGTGCTTATCAATATATGGGCTTAACTGCAGGTCAGTCTTTGGCAGATATTCAATTAGACCGCGTATTTATTGGCTCATGCACCAACTCGCGTATTGAAGATATTCGTGCAGCCGCTGAAGTGATTAAAGGTCGTAAAGTTGCAGCAAGCATTAAACAGGCGATGGTGGTTCCGGGTTCTGGTTTAGTTAAGCAACAAGCGGAACAAGAAGGCTTAGACAAAGTGTTTGTAGAAGCAGGCTTTGAATGGCGTGAACCAGGTTGTTCAATGTGCTTGGCAATGAACGCAGACAAATTGCAACCGGGTGAACACTGTGCATCGACTTCAAACCGTAACTTTGAAGGTCGTCAAGGTAACGGTGGTCGTACCCATTTGGTGAGTCCAGCAATGGCAGCTGCGGCAGCAATCGCAGGTCATTTTGTAGACGTACGTTCATTCTAAGTTATGCCTTCATCCCAGCCTTCTCTCAGAGAGATGGCGTTCCCTCTCGCTATAGCAGAGGGTAAGGGAGAGGTTACGGATTCAGTGAGAATTAAACATGAAAAAATATACCGTTGAACAAGGTATCGTTGCACCATTAGACCGTGCCAATGTCGATACAGACTTAATCATTCCAAAACAGTTTTTGAAATCTATCAAACGTACAGGTTTTGGCGATAACTTATTTGATGAATTGCGTTATTTAGATGAAGGTTATCCGGGTCAGGACAACTCAAAACGTCCGATTAATACTGAGTTTGTATTGAATCAGCCGCGTTATCAGGGTGCTTCAATCTTAATTTCACGTGCCAACTTTGGTTGTGGTTCAAGCCGTGAGCACGCACCTTGGGCATTGAATGAATATGGTTTCCGTACCGTTATTGCACCAAGCTTTGCCGATATTTTCTTCAATAACTGCTTTAAAAACGGCATGTTGCCTGTGATCTTGTCTGAAGAGCAGGTCGAGCAATTATTTAAAGAGTGTGCGGCGACTGAAGGCTATCAATTAACCATCGACTTGGACGCACAAGAAGTACGTACACCAAGCGGTACGGCATTTAAATTTGAAGTAGATCCATTCCGTAAACACTGTTTATTGAATGGTTTGGATGATATTGGCTTAACATTACAAGCAGCCGATGACATTCGTGCTTATGAAGAGAAAACTAAGCAGTCGCGTCCATGGGTTTTTGCCGAAATTCAGGCATAAATTCGCTGAAATTTGTCATAGCATCGCTGCCTAACTCTTGCTAACATCGGCACATAATAATTTTTATATTTTGTATCTAACAGGTGAGGTTGGGCGCGAACAATGACTAAAATTTTCGGTCGGCTTGCTGTCATTGGATTATGTATCACCATGCTAAGCGCATGCCAAACGTGGAATACAGCACGCATTAAACAGGTGAAAGAAACTGAACAAAGCAAATCCAATGCACTGATTTACTGTGCGGGTACAGATGATTGTGAGTTTGAGCGTTTAAATACGGTCACAATTGTCGATGCAGAAAAACATCGTGTTACACGTGCTGCCATTCAGGAGGGTTTAGTGCGTTTACAGGAATCATCCTTAAATAAATCCAATGCCTTGTATTTATCTGTACCGCCTAAACAACATGAATTGGTGATTCGCTTTTATCCCATTTCTAAAGATCGTGCAGAAAAACTGCATGTAATTCATAAGTTTAATGCCAAGCAAAAATATACCTTTAGAATGTATCGTGATCGAAGTCGTACTAAAGGCAGCTTATTAAATGTGTCTGCGCCAGATCCTTTATGTGTAGATTTGGTGCAAAACAACAAAACCATTCGACGTTTTTGCAAACCCTACAATGTCTTAAATGGCTTGGGTGAGTTTGTAGAACAAAAAATTTAATCCCACAGTCTTTGACTGTCATGAACAATGGAAACTCTCATGTCAAAACATATTTTGATTTTAGCTGGTGACGGCATTGGTCCAGAAATTGTGAAAGCTGCTGAACAAGTGCTGACACGTGTCAATGAAAAATTCAATTTGGGTTTGACTTGGGAACAAGGTTTATTGGGTGGTTCTGCAATTGATGCACATGGCGAACCGTACCCAGCAGTGACATCTGAGCAAGCGAAAAAAGCCGATGCAATTTTATTGGGTGCAGTTGGTGGTCCAAAATGGGACAACATTGAGCGTTCAATCCGTCCAGAGCGTGGCTTATTAAAATTGCGTTCAGAACTCAATTTATTTGCTAACTTACGTCCTGCAATTTTGTATCCACAATTGGCAGATGCTTCAAGCTTAAAACCTGAAATTGTATCGGGCTTAGATATCTTAATCGTGCGTGAATTGACAGGTGGTATCTATTTCGGTCAGCCACGTGGTATCCGTGAATTAGAAAATGGTGAAAAACAAGGTTTTAATACCGACGTATATGCTGA
The DNA here is from genome assembly GCF_013419805.1 of Acinetobacter sp. YH12058. Classification (NCBI taxonomy): domain Bacteria; kingdom Pseudomonadati; phylum Pseudomonadota; class Gammaproteobacteria; order Moraxellales; family Moraxellaceae; genus Acinetobacter; species Acinetobacter sp. YH12058. Next base: position 37,029 of record NZ_VOZL01000021.1, on the reverse strand, counting down.
GTCAGAAATCAAACGCATTGCAAAAGTAGCGTTTGAAATGGCGAAATTGCGTGGCGGTAAAGTATGTTCGGTGGATAAAGCCAACGTACTGGAAGTGACTGAATTGTGGAAGCAAACCGTGACTCAGTTACATGCAGAACAGTACCCAGAAATCAACTTGTCGCACATGTATGTCGATAACGCAGCGATGCAATTGGTACGCGCGCCAAAACAATTTGACGTATTGGTGACAGGTAACTTGTTTGGTGACATCTTGTCTGATGAAGCGGCGATGTTGACAGGTTCTATTGGTATGTTGCCATCTGCATCTTTAGACGAAAATGGCAAAGGTATGTATGAGCCTTGCCATGGTTCAGCGCCAGATATCGCAGGTCAAAACTTGGCAAACCCATTGGCAACCATTCTTTCTGTGGCAATGATGTTACGTTACACCTTCCGCGAAGAAGCGGCAGCAAAAGCCATTGAAGATGCAGTAGGCAATGTATTAGATCAAGGTTTACGTACTGCCGATATTATGTCTGAAGGCATGAATAAAGTTGGTACTGTTGAAATGGGTCAAGCAGTCGTTACGGCACTCAACTAAAAATTTAAGCGATTTAACCTATCGCTTACAGCTCAAAATCAAATCATTAAACGCAGTCTTCGGGCTGCGTTTTTTTATTGGTTTTGTACTTTCAGAGTGTTTTAGCTAGGAGACTTAACAGCGTTGTCCCGAAACATACACTGCGGTAGCAATACCCTGCTGTAGGCGAAAATACAAATCACAAGTCAGTGCAACATCGTAACTTTCATGACTCGGGATACCGATATTTAACGGAACAGCACCAATACCTGTAGTGGGATGCTGCGCCATAGGGATCGGAACACGTACAGGACGAATAATGATACGGTAATGTAGCAATTGAGGGGTAGCTTGAGCTGTACCAAGCTGTTGATAGCCAATTTGGCTTAATTGCAAATGGGTCAGGATATATTGGCTAGATTGACCAATAAATTGCTGTAAATACGCATCGCGGTTTAAAGTGGAATGCGGTGGATTACTACTACACGCCACTAAACTGAGCGCAAAAAGACCTGTTATACAAGCAACGCAGGATCGAAATAACATGCTTTTTCTCCCTTGCTCAAAACTTTATTGTAGAAGGCAATGCAAGAAAAGAATGTGGTGATTCGATAAGCGGCGGGGACGAATTAAAGGCTAAACAGAATTTTTTTAAGTGAACGTAAAAAAGCCACTCCGAAAGTGGCTTTAGCTTACTCTAAAACTTAGCGTGCGCGATAAGTGATGCGACCCTTGGTTAAGTCGTAAGGTGTCATTTCAACTTTCACACTGTCGCCTGTTAAAATACGAATATAGTGTTTACGCATTTTACCAGAAATGTGAGCAATCACTTCATGACCGTTTTCTAAACGTACACGAAACATAGTATTAGGAAGCGTTTCGGTGACAACGCCTTCGAACTCGATGAGTTCCTCTTTATTGGCCATAGCCTACCTGAGTATCAAATTGGAAAGGCGCAAATTATAGGCAATTTTTCTGAAAAAAACAAGATGCTTTACCCTATACACAGCGCATCTGTTAGTAAAATAAGCGAATCATCGGTTTATACTTTTTCTGTAAAAATGGGCTTGGGTAGGTTGTCAGTTCGGTCAATCGCAGTTAATCTAATTTCAATCTTTTTAAGTATAAATGAAGTACATACAAGGAAGGTTTTTGCGTGGGTCAGCTAACTGATGCATCGGTTGTATTGCGTTTAGGCTACCAAGCGATTCGTCGTGCGGGGTTGCCAACCGAAGATATTTTAACAAAAGCAGGTGTGGCCTTAAATCAGGTCGAAGCCAATGAACGTACGCCTTTAAATGCACAATATGCGTTTTGGGTTGCGGCTGAGGAAGTCAGTAAAGACCCTGATATTGGTTTACATCTGGGGGAACATTTGCCACTTTATCGCGGGCAGGTGATTGAACATTTGTTTATTTCTTCAGAAAACTTTGGTGAAGGCCTAAAACGTGCTTTGGCTTATCAACGCCTGATTAGTGATGCTTTTGATGCCAAATTGGTGGTGGAAGATGGACGCTGCTATTTAACCAATGGCGTGCAGCCGTGGTCAGAAAATATCGTCAATCGTCATTTTTCTGAATGCGCCATGTCGGGTGTTTTACGCTTCTTTAAATTCATTACCGAAGGTCGTTTTCAGCCTATTTATATTGACTTTAACTTTAGTGATGGTGCTGCAGATGATGAATATTTCCGTGTCTTTGAATGTCCTGTGAGTTTGGGGCAGAAAGAAACGCGTTTGTATTTTGATCCGAGTATTTTGGATTATCCACTGTGGCAGGCAGAACCTGAGTTATTGCAATTACACGAACAGTTGGCATTGGAAAAACTGCAGGAACTGGCGCGTTATGATTTGGTTGGTGAAGTGCGCCGTGCCATTGGTTCGACCTTAGAAAGTGGAGAAACGACACTAGAAACAGTGGCGGCACAATTGAATATCACGCCACGTCGTTTGCGTACCCAATTGAGTGAAGCCAATACCAGTTTTCAGCAAATTCTGTCCGATTATCGATGTCGTTTGGCTAAACGATTATTATCGAATACCAATGAAAGCGTGGAGCGGATTGTGTACTTAACGGGTTTTTCAGAGCCAAGTACTTTTTATCGTGCTTTTAAACGCTGGACCAATGAAACTCCAGTGGAATATAGAAAACGTAAACAGCGTTAAGTTTGAAAATTTAAAACCTTTCCTAAACAGAATCCTCCCTAAATCCCCCTTTTTCAAAGGGGGGGACTTTCGTTTTTAACGCCTCGAAATGGAGCTCCTCTCTTTGGAAAAGGGAGGTCGGGAGGGATTAAATTATTCCGGCATGTTTAACCAATGTGGCCCTAAAGGAACTTTCGGTAAATCATACTGTTCAGGATAATGTGCCTGAATAAAATACAAGCCATCTGGCGGGGCAGTAATTCCTGCTGCTTTACGGTCTTGAGCTGCAAAAATTTGGTCAATATGTGCAATGTCATACAAACCTTGCCCGATCTCCAATAGACAACCCATGATATTGCGAACCATGTGATGCAAAAAACCATCGGCTTGAATATCTAACACTAAATAATTGCCGTGACGAATTAAGCGGCAATGGCTGACATGACGGACAGGCTGATTGGACTGACACGCTGCGGCACGAAAGCTTTCAAAATTATGTTTCCCTTCAAATTTCTGCGCAGCCGCAATCATTTTATCGACATCTAAGGGATAATAAGCGTGAGTGACTTGTTTGTGCAGCAAGGCAGGGCGTTGTGGATTGTTATACACGACATAGCGATAACGCCGTGCCTGAGCCTTAAAACGAGCATGGAAGTCCATATCCATCGTTTTAATCCATTGAATTGCAATGTCTTTGGGTAGTTGGCTGTTGGCACCCATCAACCAACCGCGTTCAGGGCGAATGGCATGCGTATCAAAATGTGCCACCATATTGGTTGCATGCACGCCTGCATCGGTACGTCCTGCACCATGTAAAATAATGGGTTCATCGGCAATTTTGCTCAGAACTTTTTCAATGGTTTCCTGCACACTAGGTACGCCTGCTTGCTGGGTTTGCCAACCCCGATACCGAATGCCACAAAACTCAATTCCGATTGCAAAACGCTGCATAATCACCTCAAATCACACTGAAGACTGCCAATGCGCATACCACTGTGCAAGGCTGTCGTATTGTAAATACATTTTTAAGGCTTTGGCATAAAGATCTGCGTGACTTTGGCAATCACTGATTAAAATTTTACTGTCCTGTAACCACTGGCTGATCGCATAGCGTTGTTGCATGCCACCAAAAGTGACTTGGGTGGTGAGAATCACGGCACATTGTTGAGCTTGTAAGGCCTGAATTAACTCAATCACTTCGGCATTGACGGCCATATTGCCTGTACCATAACTCTGTAAAATGAGGCAGTGTGGTGGCTGTTGCTGTAAGGCTTTTAAATTATCGACCAAAGCGGAAATGGCAATTGGCTGTAACATCCAGTTCAGGCAGTTAAAGTGCTGGGCTTTTTCAATATGTTGAGTGCTAATGTTGAATGCTGGCTCATTCTGCGATTTGTTCTCCGTGTAAACCAAAGCAGACTGACCTGTAAATGCATTTAACTCGGTGGTGTGTTGTTTCAGTGCCGTTGCGGCATGAATCAGTTGCTGATGGAAGGCCAGATATACTCCCTGAGTCACTTGATGAATCTGTTGTAAAGCAAAATTTAGGTTGTCCAAGGCATCACTAAATTCACGGGTATCTGTGCCTTGTGCATTGAGTAAGGGATATTGGCTACCCGTGAGAATGACATGGGTACTTTGCGCTAAAAAACGTGCCAAGACTGCGCTGGCATAGCTGAGGGTGTCGGTGCCATGTAAAATAACGAAATGTTGAAAATCATCGTGTTGTAATTTTTGAATATATTGAATGAGCTGTAACCAGTCTGCGGCTGTGCAGGCACTACTGTCTTTAATGACAGGGGCAACAAAGCATTCAATCTCTAAATTTAGGGGTAAGACCTGTGCCAAGCGTGGCAGAAATTGCTCCGCAGGCATTGGGCTTAGTGGTTCACCGACACAGCCAAAAGTGCCGCCCATATAGATTAACGCAATTTTTTTCATCATAAAAAAAGCAGCCAAGAATGACTGCTTTATCTTAATCTGATTTGAATTAAGAAGCGATTTGATTCAGTAACTGATCGGCACGTTGGCGTTGTTCAGCAGAATAATTTGCGCCTTGTTCGCTAAGTAAAGCTTTCGCAGCATCATAAGCGCCCAATTCCACATATTGGTTCGCCAAGTCTAAATTCAACTGAATTTCATCTACTTGAGATAAGTCTGGGAATGATTTCACCAATGGATCATTTAGATCAACATCTGTGCTGACAACGGTTGCAGCAGGTTCAAGTGCAATACTTGGTGCAGCAATGACTTCAGGTTCAATTGCAGGCTGAAGGTTGGTTTCCTCAGCAGGCGCACTGTCAAATGTGAAATTAAAATCAGGCGTTGCAGGTTCAGCTTTTGCTTCAACCGCAGATGCGCTTTCTGGTGTAGAAAAATTGAAGTCTAGACTTGGGGCTTTGACTGAAGAAGCTTCATTGACTGTTGATTCTGGGGCTGTTGTTTCAGCTGGACTTGGTGTTAAATCAAACGTGAAGTCGAGCGGTTTAACTTCCTCTGCAGGGCTTACACTTGGTTCAGCTGTAATTGCAGGCGCTTCAGTTTTTGCTTCTGCTGCTGTGGAATCGAGTGAGAAATTAAAATCCAGTGCAGCAGGTTCTGCTTTGACTTCAGGTTCGGCTGCTTTTTCTACAACAGGTGTAGCTGCAGGGCTGAAATTTAACGATGAGGTGTCAAATTCTAAAGCTGCTTCAGGTTCTGCAGTTTTATTTGAGGTCAGTTCGTGCTGTAACTGGTCAAAAGAAGCCGTTTGATTTGGCGTACTCACAGGTGCAGTAAAATCTAAGCTGCTTGGAGCTGCTGTCGGCGCTTCATTTGCTGATTTTTCAGCAATATCTTCATGTGCATGACTGGCTTTTTTCGCTTCAGCTTGTGACAGAATATCGTCAAGCTCTAAAGAACGTAAATGATTCAGCAATTGATCAATTGCAAATTCATCTTTTTGTTGTAAATGAATATCAAGCAAGAATAAATACAAACCATGCAATGAGTTATCACGTTTTAATGCTTGGTTAATTTGTGCTTCTGCAGCAAAGAAATTACGTTCTTTGATCAGGTTTTCAATGTTGGTTTGGATTTTTACAGGAACAGGGGTAGAGTGTTGTGGTGTTGGAACAACCTCTTCAACCACCACCGATTTCTGGGCAACTTTTTTGGTAGTTGTGGTTTTCTTGCCACTGGTTTTGGCTGGCGCTGCTGTTTTCTTGTTGCTTGGTTCGGCTTCTTTACTTGCTTCACGCTTTTTCAAGAAAATTGCGATCACCAGTAATAAAATAAACGGAATCACATAAATCAGCATGTTTATACCCCTTGAGGATGTGGTCCCTGTTTGACCTTATCCCAAAAAAATCATTGTGTGTAACATTTAGTGTTTTGGCTTATTTGCGGCTTGTTGTTTTTGCAATTGTTGTTGCAGTTCGGCAAGGCGCGCGTTGAGTAATTGAATTCTGTGATCCTTCTGACGTAATGCCAATTCTAATTCTGTTACGTTTCTCTGTAATTTAACGGTTTTCTCGCGGGATGTCATAACTTTTAATGACAAGTCACCCGAAGTTTGTGTGGATTGTGTGTTCTTCTTGGCAGAACCGTGGGTCGAGTCTTGTTGATTCTCTGCCACGAGGCTCATTTCTGCTTGATTTAAACGATATTTGGCTTTGCCTGATTGTGGTGCACTGGCCGTTTCTGGTTTTGGAATTGCGGCTTTTTTCTCTGGTTTAGAGTTAGCTTGTGCATGTAAGTTTAAGGTCGCACCACGACGTAAACGATTGGCATCGCCTTGAATAAAAGCATGCTCATTATTGGCTTTAATTTGTTGCATCACTTCGGCAACAGGGCGATTGTTTTCGCCCGCAATGCGTGAGGCAATGGCCCATAATGATTCATTCGATTGCACTACATGTTGAGTATTGACCGTAGGCTTCGCTGTTACAGGGCTTGGTTTAGCTTGTGTAGCCGCTATTTGTGCAGGCTTTTTCGTTGCAGCAGCAGGCTGAGTTTGTGCTAGTTGCTTCGTACGTTGCTGTTCAGCAAATTTTTGTACCAATGGATCAGCCGATTGTTGTGCGGTGACTGAAGTGGTGGCTGTAGATGCTGTCGGTGTTGGGTTGTTATTTGTCTGTGCTGGCGCTACTTTTGGGGTAATCACAGTCGTATTTTCACTTGCTGCGCTACGGCTTGGTGCAGTTTGAATCACTGTTACTGCTTGATGGTTTAACGCAGGCGGTGTATTGCGTTTAATGGTTAGCGGTGCTTCAAAAGCCTGTTGTTCAATTGCTTTGGGTGTTTCAACCTGATAGGCCGTACTTACAGGTAAATTTAAAGCAATATCTTGCTCATTGACAATCATAACAGGCATTAAAGCTTGTTCATTGCTACGTTGCATAGCGGCCAATGGCGCAGGTGCACTGCGTTTTAATGGGGTGCGAATATGTTGCAGGCGGGTTGCATTGCCTTCTTTAATTTTGACCACAATATTCAACTCAGACTCGGTTAACGGTCGAGATGAGGTAATGGTGATAACCCCTGTACCATTGCTGTTACGACGTGTAAAAAAGTTAAGATGACCAGGCGGACGGTGACTCGCACCAATCGACATCAGATCTTCTGCCGTAGCTAAACTGACATCAATCGCTTCATTCACATTCGATTGACGAAAGTTGATTTCGGCATAGAGCAATTCCCCAGTTGTTGACTGAATTTGAATCGGGTCAACATTCATTGCATACATTTGCTGTGAAGCCAAAATAGATAAAATGGCGATCTTTAATTTGTTATATACAGTCATCTTAATTGTTAGCTCGGTCATTTATCGCAAGGCGAAAAGGATAGAGTAGCGAGTTGTATGTCGATTGTAAAATATTAACACGTTGATTACATAAAAAAGCCAGTCAAATTTGACTGGCTTGTTGAGTTTGATCACAGAATCCAAAATGATTCAGTGCTCAAGACGAGGCTTAAGCATTTTTGTAATCAATTAAGATGCGTAACATGCGACGTAATGGCTCTGCTGCACCCCAAAGTAATTGGTCACCTACAGTGAATGCACCAAGGTACTCTTTACCCATGTTCATTTTGCGTAAACGACCAACAGGTACTGTTAAAGTCCCTGTAACTGCAACTGGGGTAAGATCGGTCATTGATGCTTCGCGTGTATTTGGTACCACTTTTGCCCATTGGCTTGATTGACGAATCATATCTTCAATTTCGTTCAATGGAACGTCTTTTTTCAGCTTCAATGTGATTGCCTGAGAGTGACAACGCATTGCACCAATACGTACACAGTGACCATCAATAGGAACAATCTGCTGATTGCCTAAAATTTTGTTGGTTTCAACCTGACCTTTCCATTCTTCTTTTGACTGACCGCTTTCAAGCTGTTTGTCGATATATGGAATGAGAGAACCCGCTAAAGGCACACCAAAGTTTGCCGATGGGAAACCTTCGCCGCGTTGTAATTCGGCAATTTTAGAGTCGATGTCTAAAATTGGTGAACGTGGGTCATCCAACAAGTCTTTGGTGTTGTTATACAAGTAGCCCATGCCTGTGATCAGCTCACGCATGTTTTGCGCACCTGCACCAGAAGCTGCTTGATAGGTCATTGAAGTTGCCCATTCCACCAAATTGTTTTGGAATAATGAACCCAAGCCCATCAACATGAGTGAAACAGTACAGTTACCGCCCACAAATGTTTTGGTGCCATTCACCAAGCCATCTTTAATGACATTCATGTTGACTGGATCAAGTACGATAATCGCTTCATCATCCATACGTAGGGTAGATGCAGCATCAATCCAGTAACCATTCCATCCTTCAGCTTTAAGCTTCGGGAAAACGGCAGAAGTGTAATCACCACCTTGACAGGTAATAATGACATCCATTTGCTTCAGACTTTCAATATCTGTTGCATCCATAAGTGCTGGGGCAGTCTTACCACCAAATGCTGGTGCTTCACCACCAGCATTACTGGTAGAGAAATAGAATGGTTCAAAATGAGCAAAATCATTTTCTTCAACCATACGTTGCATAAGGACGGAACCCACCATCCCGCGCCAACCGACCAGACCTACTTTCATGCCACTTTGCCTCGGTGCGTTAAAAAACAATAAAGGAATATAAGTCTATCAAAAGGGGGCGCAACTGCAAGCATTACATGAACAAAACATGAGTATTATTGAGTGAAATCTCTTGTTTGTGTTACATACAAAATTGATAACTTTGGTTTTCATGTAAAAACGACAAAAAATACAAAAGAGTAAAGCAAGATGATTTGGGTAAAAGGGCTTGCAATATTAGTCATTTGGTTAAGTTTTTGGTCACTGATTCCACGTGATGAATGGTGGATTCGGGGCGCAGATTTTCCACGTTTACAGATCTTGGTTTTAGGCATCATTGCCTTTGTTTTGCTACTGATTTGGGAGCAGACGTGGGATGTGTCTAGCCAAGTGATTTTAATTGGACTGATTGCGGCTTTGGCTTATCAGCTCAAAATGGTCTTGCCCTACACCTTGCTGTGGAAAAAACAGGTCAAACAAGTTCGTCCAGAACAGCTAAATCCTGAAAAACAAATTTCATTAATCGTGTCCAATGTTCTGACACCAAATCAGAAATATCATCTGTTGATTGAACATATTCAAGCCTTAAAACCAGACTTGGTATTGACTTTAGAAACTGATTTGGCATGGCAACAAGCCTTGTCTGTGATTGAAGCCGACTATCCTTATCGGGTCGCTGTGCCTTTAGATAATTTATATGGCATGCATTTGTATAGCCGTTTGCCATTAAAAGACACTGAGATCAAATTTATTCTCAGCGATGAAATTCCATCCATTCATACCAGTGTGATTTTGCCTTCGGGGCAGCCTGTACAGTTGTATTGTTTGCATCCTAAACCACCAAGTCCTACCGAAGCCAAAGATTCAGTTTTAAGAGATGCCGAATTGTTGATTGTAGGCGATCAAATCAAAGATTTAGATGAAAGCTGTATCGTAATGGGTGATTTAAACGATGTGGCGTGGTCGCGGACTACGCGCTTGTTTCAAAGAATCAGTGGCTTGCTCGACCCGCGCGTAGGGCGGCACTATATCAATACCTTTCATGCCGATTATCCTTTACTGCGTTGGTCATTAGACCATGTATTTCATAGTACCGATTTTGCATTGGTGGATATGCAGCGTTTGGCGCATATCGGTTCAGACCATTTTCCTGTGTATGTGGTATTGCAAACTGGGCGGGTGTTTGATCGAATTCAGGAAGAGCTGCCCCAAACTGATGCCGATGAGCAGGAAGCACAACAGGCGATTCAGGAGGGGATTGAAAAAGCAGAGCGAGAAGAAAAACTGGTGACCGATGAAATTGCACAACCGTATAAAGCACAGGATAAATCGGTTTAGAAATTAAACGAAAAGTGTACGAAATGGCTTACACGGATTTAGGCACATGACGCATGGTTTATTCTGACTGATCTGGTTAAGATTAATTCATCAGCACAAGGACTCGGGAACGGAATATCCCATTAAGGAAGACGACGCTGACGGATAAACATCAAGGATATGATGTAGGTAAGGAACGCCATACAATAAAATAACAATAAGTTTTGAAAGCACAACCTCATGAGCCCGAGTTTTACAGGATGTAGAACTCGGGCGATGATTTTTGGGGGACTTATTTTTTTCACTCTCATAGTTTTTAAAAAAAATTAAACTTCAATCAGCTCGATTCAGTTCTATGGTTTGGTTTTAGGCGTATTTTGACTGCAAAACTTGCTGATATAAATCTAAGGTTTGATGACACATATCTGCCAAGCTGAACAATTCAACAGGGACGACACTTTGCGGTGTTTCCAGATGCAATTGCACTGCATTGAATAAAGCGACTTGGTCATCTACCGCGATGAGTCCTTGCGGATACAGTTGTGATAGAATTTCAGCCACACCACCACGGTTCCAGCCAATCACAGGTGTTCCTAACGATAAAGCCTCGAGCGCAGTGCGTCCAAAGGTTTCTGCCTGATTGGAAAGTGAAAGTACAATATCGCTAAACGCAAGCCACTCGCGAATGTCAGAACGGTGTCCAACAAAGGTTATCGCTTCGGTCAGATGTTTATCCCGAATATTGCGTTCCAGTTCCTGTAAATAAGCTGCTTTTTTAACATCTGCACCGCCTACAACAACAGCATGAATCTGTGGATACTGGGTTTTTAATTTCGCAATTAGATCAATCAATGTTTCATGACCTTTTAAGCGGGTGATACGTCCCGGCAAACAAATTAAAAACTTATGTTCAAGTTCTGGGAAATCTTGATAGGTTTGTTGCATCCATTGTGCCGAAGGTTGATACCCGTGCGGAAATGCAGCAGGGTCAATTCCACGATAAATACGGACAATATCTTCAGGTGGACAGTTTTGATAATGATCACGAATGTATTTGACTACACTGTCAGAAACTGCGATCACTTTTTCCGCTTGGGTCATAATTTGGCTGTAACGGTTAACTGAATAAAAACCATGTACAGTTGAAATTAAGTGTGGACGTTTTTCGGCTGGAATACCTTTTAGGGAAAAATGAGTTAGCCATGCAGGTACGCGGGAACGTACATGCACAATATCAGGTTGATGTTGCATAATCAGTTGGCGTAAAGGACGGATTTGCCACAAGCTTGATAATGATTTTTTGTGGATGGCTAACTTTAAATGAGTGGAACCTTCAGCTTCGAGTTGGTTAACCATCCGTCCGCCATTCGACACCACCAATGACGTATGTCCTTGAGCGACCAAGGCTCGGGCGATTTCGAGCGTACCGCGTTCTACACCGCCACTGTTTAATTCGGGTAATAACTGCATGACTTTCATGAATCTTTCCTTCTGCCGTACAGATTAGTAAATACTGTCATAACCTTCGGGGCGGCTCTTAAACCGACGATGAAACCACATATATTGGGTAGGAGCGATCCGTAATTGCTGCTCAATAATGAAATTGGTGCGCGTTGCATCTGCAACTTCATCTGCGCTTGGGAAATCCAGCAGTTCAGGTTCAATCAAGACTTTATATTGAGGGTTGGAAAGCTCACCTGTACGGTAAAAATATAACGGAATTGCTGCGGCTTTGGTCATTTTAAGTAAACGACGATGCGCTGTAACTGTCGCAGCAGGCACGCCAAAAAATGGCGCCATAACACCTTGTTTTAAACCAAAGTCCTGATCTGGGCTATACCAAATGGCACGACCATTTTTTAAGTGGCGGATTAAACCACGCATGTCATCGTGGTCAATTTGATGACCGTAAATGGTGGCGCGACAACGGTAAATCAGCATGTCCAGTAAGGGATTGTTTTGTGGACGATAGACCACATCGGGGTCAAAATATTGTGCACAGACATAGCCACCTGCATCTAGCAGAGTAGAATGTGTGCCTAACAATAAAACCCCGCGATCATCTGCTTGGGCTTGCTGAATATGTTCCAAACCTTCAACCTGAGTGCGTCCTTTAAACCACTGTGGACAGTACCATGCATTTAAGGTTTCAAATACGCCCAGCATTTGATCAACAAAGACTTGGCGAGCATTTTCATGTACTTCAGCCTCGCTCCATTCAGGAAAACACACTTCCAAATTGCGTAACGTAGTTACGCGACGTGACTTCATGCTGTTAAAGGCAAGATTGCCTAAAAGCTGCGCCAAACGATACTGAATCGCCCACGGCAAAATGGCTAAAATCATCAGGTAGACAATGCCAATCCAGATGCCCCAATATTTTGGCAACAGGAAAGACCATTGAAATTCGCCTGGTGGATATTCAGTGTGTTGACTCATAATGACCGTGTAAAGTGTTGTATCGTTGCAGTTTAGCACGAACCGATTTTAAAATTTAAAAGCATACGTCCAATGGGAAAGATGCTTAAAATGGTTTTGCAAAGCTTTGGTATTGGGGACAAGTCCTGTGCTTAAAAAGTTAGGAATAATCACTTAAGCCAATATGCTTAGTTACCATTCGCTAAGTTTTCCAGTTCGTCCCAACGCTCTAGTTTTTTCAGCAGTTCTTCATCAATTTCAGCCAAACGCTGTGAGGCTTTGGTGGCTGCATTGGCATCTGTTACAAACCAAGAACCATCCGCCAGTTTTTCAGCCAATTCGGTTTGTTCCTGTTCCAGTGCTTCAATTTCACCTGGCAACTGCTCTAAAGCACGTTGATCTTTATAGCTCAATTTTACTTTTTTGGCCGTTGGCGCTGCTGCAGCTGCTTCGGCTTTGGCAACGGCTTTTTTAACATCACTTTTTTGATCAACTACAGTTTGGTCTGGGCGTTGCTGCAAGTAGTCCTGATAGCCGCCAATATATTCATCAATATTGCCTTTGCCATCAAATACCCAAGTCGAGGTCACCACGTTGTCCATAAAAGCACGGTCGTGTGAAATCAGCAATAAAGTACCCTTATAGTCGCTGAGCATTTCCTCAAGCAACTCTAAAGTGACCATATCTAAGTCGTTGGTCGGCTCATCCATCACAATTAGGTTAGATGGTTTGAGTAGTAATTTTGCCAGTAAAATACGGTTGCGTTCACCGCCAGACAAAGCTTTAACCGGCGTGCGTGCACGTTCTGGTGAGAATAAAAAGTCTTGTAAATAACTATAGATATGACGACGTTGTCCGTTCACATCAACAAAGTCTGAACCTTCAGACACGTTATCTTTGACCGACTTTTCCAAATCCAAGACATTGCGTAATTGGTCGAAATAGGCAATTTCCAGTTGTGTGCCTGTTTTGACAGAGCCACCATGCTCAATTTCACCTAAAATGGCTTTAATCAGGGTGGTTTTACCGACACCGTTATCGCCAACTAAACCAATACGATCGCCACGTAATACCAGTGTTGAAAAGTCTTTGATAATCGGAGCTTGATTGCCAAAGGCCACTTGTAAATGTTCAATATCAAAGACCAGTTTGCCTGAGCGATTGGCTTCCTGCGCTGCCATATTGACTTTGCCTTGTTGGAAGCGACGTGCTTTTGATTCTTCACGTAAGGCTTTTAAGGCACGCACACGTCCTTCGTTGCGGGTACGACGTGCTTTAATGCCTTGACGAATCCATGCTTCTTCTTCGGCCAGTTTTTTATCAAACAGCGCATTTTGTTTTTCTTCGGCTTCTAGTTGCTGCGCCTTTAAATCTAAATAACGTGAATAGTTACCTTCGTAGCTGCGTAATACACCACGATCTAACTCGACAATGCGGGTGGCGATACTATCGACAAAAGCACGGTCATGCGAAATAAACAGTAGAGTTAAATTATTTTGATCGAGTAGGAATTTTTCTAGCCATTCAATACTTTCCACATCTAAGTGGTTGGTCGGCTCATCTAGCAACAATACGTCAGGTTGGGTGAGTAGGGCACGTGCCAACAACACACGACGTTTACGTCCACCCGATAAATCGGCCAAGTCGGCATTTGGATCAAGTCCCATTTTACTTAAAATGGCATTGACCTTATTTTCTAGCGCCCAGCCATCAAGCTGATCTAGCTTGTGTTGCAAGTTCCCCATACGGTCACAGGCATCCATATCGCCCAATACACAGGCATCACTGGCTTCGTGATAGGCTTTTAATACTGCAGCAGCTTCACCTGCACCATCGGCCACAATATCGGCGACTTTGCCTGAATCCATGGGTACATCTTGCGCCAACATGGCAATGGTGATGCCATTTTGAATGGACACTTCACCTGCATCGGGCAGTAAACTTCCTTCAATCAGTTTAAGTAGAGTAGACTTACCTTCTCCATTACGGCCAATCAAACACACTCGTTCGCCACGTTCTAGGTTAAAATTCGCGCCGTCGAGCAAGGCAGGTCCACCAAATGCAAGTTGGACATCCCTTAAAGTAATATAGGCCATAGTGTTTCCTAAAAAATCTCAAATGAGGATTTGAAATGACTAAACAAAGTATAGATGATCAGGCGTCATTTTCCGCACCCATTGAAGATTTGCAAGTGCGAATTGCATTTTTGGACGATTTAGTTGAGCAATTGAATGAACAAGTGGTTCATCAAAGTCTGGAAATTGCTGATTTAAAGAAACAAATGCAGTTGTTATATCAGCGGGTAGAGTCGGCAGATTTGTCGGATGGGATTGCACCATTTGACCCGATGACCAATCGCCCACCACACTATTAATCAATCGTACTTAATCAACGGTATTGGTTTCCGTGCTGATTTTAATTTGACCTTTGCTGTACTTCCCGCTGTAATGCTCGGCTGCTGTGCCTGAATCTTTTAAACCCTATTGTGTCCGCTAAAGTTTATGTCCTCTAAAGTTGTATTACTTGACCTTGAAAACAACCTGCCTACCGCGACTTTGTTGCGAGAAATTATTGAGCATCATCCGAGTGTGTATCTGTTTAATTGTGCAGGAAAATTTGAATATAACTTGCAGGATTTAACTGAACTCGCTGGCTGGATCAGTACGGGTCAACTTATGATTTTAGACAGCCCGCGCGCAGAGTTTAAAGAGTTTGAATATGCAGTGGTAGTTGGGCAACTGATGGCACTGCTAGAGCCAGAAACACAAGTTGAAGTGATTTCTGCGGCTGACAGTATTCAGATTTTAATGGAAATGTTGCAAGCATCTGAAATTGCCTGTCACCTGATTCATATTCAGCCTGAAATGCAGTCTGGGAAAAGCAAAAATCGTTTACCAAGCCCAATGGCAATTCGCAGCAAACCTGAATTGCTGTTGGTAAAAAAGTACTGTGATGCGCTGGCAAAAATGTCAGGCAAGCCAACCAACTTAGAAGCTTTAAAACACTCAATTGCCAATATTTTGCAACTTGAGGCCGACAAAGTGCAGCATGTGGTTGGTATGTTGATGAGCCTGAAAATTGTAAAGCGGGTGGATGAACAAATTAGCTTTCGTAAAAAAGTTCTGAAACAATGGGCTCAACTTGACCTAGATGTCGTGGAAGAATCTACGCAAGAGGCGACAGTCACTTCTACAATCGTGGCGCAAACTGAAGCCGTAGAGCCACATCCTCAGCACAGTTTATTTAAAAACTTTAGCCAAATTGACCCTGTGCAATGGGAAGTTGCCAAAAAGTTACGTGAGCTAAAGGGTGAAAAACCGAAAGATATTTATGAGTTGCGTGATTTACTAGAGCGGTTATTTCCAAAGTCTGATATTCGTTTATTGCTCAAAGAACTGATTGAAAAAGGCTATATTTATTGGAATGGACATGAAGTGCTATATAGTCATGAGATGTTCTTGAGTTAAAAGATTGTGAGAGTGTATGAAAAAAGTCTTGTTGTTGGATATTGAAAATTTACATAAATCAGAAAAAGAACTTCTAAAATATTTATCTGAATATCAATTCGTGTATTTGGTATATGCAAAATCACCTATAAATTTAAGCTTAGATGGTTTGCAGATGCTTTCTGATTTTGTGAGCAAGAAAAAGCTTGTTCTTATTAAAATGCCTAAGATTGGCCCAGATGCTGCAGATTTTGGATTAGCTTTCTTAGCTGGTCAGTTATCTATTCAAATGGATAAATCAAATGTTGAATTTGATGTAATGTCTAATGACAAGAAAATTGAATATATTGTTGATTTATTGACAGTAATGGGTTTTAAGTCTCAACAGTTAAAAAGGGATCTCTTATCTTCACCTAGCAAAGAGTTCAAATTAATAAATCAAGAAACTGATTTAAGTTCTGATGAACTGAAACCTTTACTGTTTGCAATCCAATTACTTTTAAAAAATCAACCCAAACAATTTAATTCATTAAACAATGCTCTAAAGTCTTGGTTAAAAGGATATACAAGCAATACCAGAAAGATTATTGAGCAGTTAAAAGATTATCAATTGATCCAAATTAAAGATCAGACTGTAAGTTATGAGCTATCTCGGATGAAAGATGCTCTTAAATTTAGAGAAAAAGGTGAGGTACAGGCTTTGAGTAAAGCTTTACCGTCAGTTGATGAAATTCAGATTAAGCCGCACTTGCAAAGAGTGAAACAGTATTGTGATTATCTAAGTAAAATTAGCAATAATAAACCTGCAAAATTAAATAGTTTACTGAATTCGATTCAATCTGTATTAAAGTTAAACGCTCAGCAATTGGCTCAAGACTTTATCAATATTTTAATAAAGCAAAATATTGTTAAGCAAGAAAGTACTAAACTAATATATAACGATTCCTTGATTGAGGCTTGGGCAAGTCTAGACAAAACTTGTTTGAATACAACAATAATTCAGACAAGTTTGATGGAACAACCTAATACGGAAGTTTTGTCATAAACAGTATAAGCTTCTGATAAAGCCAGTTGATTTTAGTCGGTGGTACTTGCGTTTTATATTGTGCTTATGCAACTCTAATATAAGAATAGAAAGGTTGTACTATGGAAAATACTGGAATTTGGGTTGCCGTTGCCATCATTATATTTGTGATGGGCTCTATTTTTGGTCTGCGTGTCAGCCCAAGAGAAAAAGCTTTAGGATTGATGCGTGAAAAAGCCCGAAAAATGGGACTACACCCTCGTTTGGTGGTTGCACCTGATTGGACAAAAATCCCCAAAGCTACGGAATCACGTGCCAGTATGGTGGCGTATTACAGCGTACTCATTGCCGATGCACGTTTACCGTTAATGCGTGCTTTAGTGACAGACCAAAAGCTAGAGCTGTTGCATGGCGATGAGAAATTCCAAGGCTTACCCATTGCATTAAAGGGCATTTATGCTATTGATATGCAGGCAAACTGTGTAGGAATCTATTGGGATGAAGAAGCCGATCTTCGCGCAACTCAATTAGATGAGATGAAAGCCTTTTTACATAGCTTGGCTGAACGTTAATTTTTAAACCATTAAATAGGAAATACGGTTACTTATGGCGAACGCTCCTCGGTCCACATCCAAAAGCACTGCAGCCAAATCTGAAGCTGGTCACAAACGTGCTTTAGTGATTGTGGAGTCGCCTGCAAAAGCGAAAACAATCAATAAATATCTTGGTTCGGACTACATTGTGAAGTCTTCGGTCGGTCACGTGCGTGATTTGCCAACCAGTGGTGGCGCAAAAACCACAGAAAAGAAAACCACCACCCGAACCAAACTGACCGAGGCTCAGAAAGCTGAAAAAGCTCAACAAGCATTAGTCAACCGTATGGGGGTTGATCCTGAACATGACTGGAAAGCACACTATGAAGTGCTGCCAGGCAAAGAAAATGTAGTCGCTGAATTAAAAAAACTGGCATCGCAGGTCGATGAAGTCTATCTCGCAACGGACTTGGACCGTGAAGGGGAAGCGATTGCGTGGCACTTAAAAGAAGTCATTGGTGGAGATGACTCACGTTATCAACGTGTCGTGTTTAACGAAATTACCAAAAATGCGATTCAAGAAGCCTTTAAGCATCCTGCGCGTTTAGATACCAACAAAGTCAATGCCCAACAGGCACGTCGTTTCTTAGATCGCGTGGTGGGTTTTATGATTTCGCCACTGCTCTGGGAAAAAATTGCCCGTGGTTTATCGGCAGGACGAGTGCAGTCAGTTGCGGTGAAGCTGGTTGTGGAGCGCGAGCGTGAAATTCGCGCCTTTGTACCCGAAGAATATTGGCAAGTCTTTGCAGATACTAAATCTGAAAAAGATGACATTCGTCTAGAAGCGGTTAAGCAAGCGGGTAAAACCCTCAAGTTACGCAACAAAGCTGAAACCGATGCTTTACTGAACTTGATTAAAGATGCGCAATACACCGTATCTGCACGTGAAGATAAGCCGACCAAAGTCAACCCAAGTGCGCCGTATATCACGTCAACGCTGCAACAGGCTGCGAGTACCCGTCTTGGTTTTTCAGTCAAGAAAACCATGATGCTAGCACAGCGTTTGTATGAGGCAGGTTTTATCACCTATATGCGTACAGACTCGACCTTCCTGAGTGATGACGCGGTCAATATGGTGCGTACGCATATTGAAGCGGAGTTTGGTCAAAAATATCTGCCTGCTAAACCAAATCGTTATGGCAATAAAGCAGGCGCACAAGAAGCGCACGAAGCGATTCGTCCATCTAATGTTGCGCTTAAAGGCGACAGTTTGGTGGGTGTAGAGCGCGATGCACAGCGTTTATATGATCTGATTTGGCGTCAGTTCGTCGCTTGCCAAATGACACCAGCCGAATATTTATCATCGACCATTTTGGTTGATGCCAATGGTGTCGAGTTAAAAGCCAAAGGTCGTACGCTGGTTTTTGATGGCTTTACCAAAGTGCGTGGGCAAAACAAATCGGATGATGATGTGTTACTGCCTGCAGTTAAAGTCGGTGAAATTCTTAAATTAGAGAAGCTTGATCCATCACAACACTTTACCAAACCGCCTGCGCGTTTTACCGAAGCCTCTTTGGTGAAAGAGCTTGAGAAAAAAGGTATTGGACGTCCATCGACCTATGCTGCGATTATTTCAACTATTCAAGACCGTGGTTATGTCAAACTGGAAAACCGTCGTCTGTTTGCCGAAAAAATGGGTGAGATTGTTACAGATCGTCTGGATGAAAGTTTTAATAACCTGATGAACTACGATTTTACAGCAGACTTGGAAGGTCAGCTGGATAAAGTTGCAGATGGAGAACGTAACTGGAAAGACTTACTCAACAGTTTTTATGGTGACTTCAAGCAGCGTTTGACCAATGCACAGGGCGAACAAGGCATGCGCCGTAATCTACCTGTAGAGGTTGATGCCGTGCATTGTAAAGAATGTTCACGTCCAATGCAGATTCGTACAGGTACAACAGGGGTATTCTTGGGATGTT
The DNA here is from genome assembly GCF_013419805.1 of Acinetobacter sp. YH12058. Taxonomy (NCBI): domain Bacteria; kingdom Pseudomonadati; phylum Pseudomonadota; class Gammaproteobacteria; order Moraxellales; family Moraxellaceae; genus Acinetobacter; species Acinetobacter sp. YH12058. The sequence continues at coordinate 17,554 of NZ_VOZL01000021.1, read as the reverse complement.
CAGGCTATAACTTGCCACCGAAAGAACGTTGCAAGGGAACTCTGAACCTAACTCCTGTCGAGTCGCTTGCTGTATTGTCGGATGATGATACCGCTGAAACTGCAGATTTGATGTCTAAAAAACGCTGTCCAATTTGCGAAACTGCCATGGACAGCTATGTGATTGATGGTGGTCGTAAACTGCACATTTGTGGGAATAACCCAGACTGTGCAGGTTTTGAGCTAGAAGAAGGCGAGTTCAAAATTAAAGGCTATGATGGCCCAACCATTCCGTGTGACAAGTGCGATGGCGAAATGCAGTTGAAAACAGGTCGTTTTGGCCCTTATTTTGCCTGCACCAGCTGTGAAAACACGCGAAAAGTACTCAAGAATGGTCAGCCTGCGCCACCGCGTGTTGATCCAATTAAAATGGAACATTTACGTTCAACCAAACACGATGATTTCTTTGTGTTGCGTGATGGTGCAGCAGGCTTGTTCTTGGCAGCCAGTAAGTTCCCGAAAGTACGTGAAACCCGTGCACCGAAAGTCGCGGAATTACGCACAGTTGCAGAACAGCTTGATCCAAAATATCAATTTATTTTGCAAGCACCTGATGCAGACCCAGAGGGTAATCCAACATTAGTGAAATTCAGCCGTAAGAATCAAGCGCAATATATTGGTTCGGAAACGCCTGAAGGCAAACAAACCAAATGGTCATTGGTTTACCAAGATGGTAAATGGGTTGAGGCTTAACACGATCTGTTATGGAGTTGAAGCCAAAAAAATTCGCCATTTTAATCGATGCAGATAACTCATCGGTCAACTCGATTGAGTCTGTATTGGAAGAAGTGGCGAAGTATGGCATCGCCAGTGTAAAGCGCGTGTATGGTGACTGGAGCAGCGAAAGTCTAAAAAATTGGCGTGATGTACTTTTACCGCACGCCATTACGCCTGTACAGCAATTTGCTTATACCAAAAGCAAAGATACCACCGATATGATTTTAATTATCGATGCCATGGATTTGTTGTATAGCGGTGCTTTAGATGGTTTTTGTATTGTATCTAGCGACAGTGATTTCACGCCTTTAGCCTCTCGCATTCGTGAAAGTGGTTTAATCGTTTATGGTTTTGGGCGTAGTAATACGCCTGAAGCTTTTCGTAAAGCCTGCGATAAATTTATTTATGTAGAAAACTTGGTGTCCGAAGCTGAAAAAGCTGCGGTAGCAGAAGAATCTGATCAGAAAGGGAAAAATAATAAAGTTACCGATGTTGCACTCAGCATAGATAAATACACCTTGAACCTGATTTATAAAGCGGTCAAAGAAAATGCCGATGATAGTGGTTGGGCTTATTTAGGGGCAATTGGTACGTATATCAGCTCGGTCAAGCCCGACTTTGACACCCGAAACTATGGTTACGATAAACTCTCTGGTTTAATTAAAGCCTTGGGTTTATTTGAAACCAAATTACAGGGCAGTCAGATGTATTTGAGAAAGCGTAGTTTTAGTACGTTTGTCAAACTTGTCCAAAAAACCATTCAGCAACTTGCAGATCAGGCAGGTTGGGCAAAAATTTCCGAGATTATTCAACATATCGAACAAAATGATCCCTACTTTAATATTCAAAATCAGGGATTTGAAAATACACAGTCAGCTATACTTTCAATACACAGTGGTTGGTTGGAATTTTCCAGTGATCACAATCGTGTTAAAGTCGGCAAGCTGATGTCTTAATGTTGTCCTAATTCATGTGGAAAAAAATCCGAATTTTATGCTTATTGCTGGTTTTGCTGGTCGTTGCAGTCAATGCTTGGCGTGATCAGAGCCAAGACTGGAATAAGCCCATCATCGTATTGTTACACCCAATCAATGCCGATGGACGATCAAATACCCAAAACTATATCAATACATTAAATATCAATAATTTAAATTCTGCTTAAGACTATCTAAAACAAGCTTCTTTGCAGTACCGTGGGCAACCCATTGCGCTTTATTTCAAACAGGGGCGAGAATTAAAGCAGTTGCCACCAAAAGTGCCTGAGCAGGCATCACTACTTAATACTGTACTTTGGAGTTTAAAGTTCCGATTTTACGCTTGGCAGCAACGACAAAGCAGTGATGGTACGGCAACCGTGACGCTGTACCTGAATTATTATGATCCGAGTCAAACTCAAATTTTGAAGCATTCCACCGCTTTACAAAAAGGTAAAATTGGCTCGGTGAATTTATTTGCTTCTGCTGCACACAGTGAGCGTAATACCATGGTGATGGTGCATGAATTACTGCATACCTTTGGTGCCACAGATAAATATGATTTAAGCACAGGTCAGCCGATTTATCCGATTGGTTATGCAGACCCAAATCAGCAACCATTGTATCCACAACGACAGGCTGAACTGATGGCGGGTTATGTGCCACTTTCGCAAAGCAAAAGTAAAATGCCTGAATCGTTACAACAGACACGTATTAACGAAATCACTGCCATAGAATTGGGCTGGAAATAATGTGGATAAGCATGTACTTATCCACATCTCCACAATATAACCTGTGTAAAAGTATGTGCTTGAGCATGACTTGAGTATGAATTGAGCCATTTATATTCATGGGTTTATTCCTAAACCGATCTGTTAAACTATTCATCCACCCACTACGATGAGTCACTATGAGTTTAGCCAGCCTAATTGATGAATTGAATCCCCAGCAAAAACAAGCAGCCACGACAGCACATCAACATAGTCTGGTCTTGGCTGGCGCAGGCTGTGGCAAAACCAAAACCATTGTGGCACGTGCAGCGTACTTGATTGATCAGGGTATTCCAGCCAATCAAATTCAAATTTTGACCTTTACCCGTCGTGCGGCGAGTGAAATTGTCGCACGGGTGGAGCTAGCGCTGGGCGAGCAAGCCAAAGGCTTACGTGCTTCGACCTTTCATACTTTTTGTATGTATCTGTTACGCCGTACTCCTAAAGCCTTTGGCTTAGAGCAGTTTTCAATTATTGATCGTGATGATCAGTTGATGATGTTTCGCCTCATTCGTGGAAAAGATGATAAGAAAAATCCAAGTCAGTTACCCAAGCCTCAAGAATTATGTGATTTGTATTCTTTTGCGCGGAATACCCGTCAAAAACTGAGTGTGGCTTTAGAAAAGCAACAGCCTGAATATTTGGCACTGAAAGATCAAATTGCTGAAATTATGCAGGAATATGAAAGCCGTAAACGCGCACGTGGCTTTCTCGATTATGACGATATTTTGGCTGTGGTGGCATCGGCATTGGCGCAGTCGGAAGGTCTGGTCGATTATGTCGCGTCAATTTGTCAGCATCTTCTGGTCGATGAAATGCAGGACACCAATCCTTTGCAATGGGCTTTGCTTGAGCCTTTAAAAGATCGGGTCAGTTTGTTTTGTGTGGGCGATGATGCACAATCGATTTATGGTTTCCGTGGTGCAGATTTTGAAAATATTCATCATTTCACAGAGCGCGTACCCAATGCTCAAATTTTCAAATTAGAGCAAAATTACCGTTCTACGCAGGAAATTTTAGACCTGTCCAATTGGTTGTTAGATCAAAGTGAGATTCGCTATAACAAACGGTTGCAGGCGCATCGTGGTGATGGCATCAAACCCAAAATGCATATTTTCCCGAATGAATTTGATGAAGCCAAATGGATTGCGATTGATATTAAAGAGCGACATTTCTTGCAAGGCGCGCCGTGGTCAGATCACATGGTCTTGGTGCGTTCGAGTTTTGCAGCGCGACATATTGAAGCCGCCTGTATTGCGGCAAGTGTGCCGTATCGTTTTATTGGCGGCATGAAGCTCTTGGAAACTGCGCATGTGAAAGACTTACTTAGTTTATTGCGCGTTATTGCCAATCCTTTAGATGATATTGCATGGATGCGTTTTCTCACTTTATGGAATGGCGTGGGTGATGTCGGTGCGAGTAAGTTGGCGCAGCAATTGTTACTTGAACCCACAATGGATAAGGTGATTGAAAAGCTGGAAAAATTTGGACGCTTGCCAGAAAAAACTTTATTGATCATGAAGCAAATGGATGTCTTACGCCATGAAGTTGCAGCTTGCGTCGGTTTAGGCATTGAAGCGATTCAGGAACAATTGGCTGATAACTATAAAAAAGACTGGAATCGTCGTCAGGGTGATTTTCAGTTGGTGCAACAACTGGCGGGTAAGCATGCGCAGTTAAGTGAGTTTTTAGAAGAATATGTGCTCGATCCTGTGTCTATTTCTGAAATTGAACGCCAGTCCGATACCGATGTGGTCACTTTAATCACCATCCATTCTGCCAAAGGTACGGAGCAAAAAGTCTGTTATGTGGCGAATGTGACTGCAGGGCAGTACCCGCATGCACGGGCGCAGGGCAGTTTTGATGATATTGAAGAAGAACGTCGAGTGCTGTACGTGGCTTTGACCCGTGCCCAAAATGAACTGATTTTAACCAAGCAAAATTTTAATTTATGGGCGCGTGATACGGTAGATGAACAAGGGCGCAAACTGGACAGTTATTTTTTGAATGATCTGACACGGCAGTTGTGTACGATGGAAACTCATCACCGTACCCGTCAGCAAACTGTGAAAAGTGCCTTGGTGGAACGCCAAGCGATTAATTTAGATTTTGGCATTGATCTCGATTAAACTATGCCACAAGGTTTCCTGCAAAAAGTAGAGTAGGCGAGTGCTTTTTGATGTTTTTTGCCTATTTTAAGGTTGTAAGATGAAAATTTTAGTTCGTAGTTTAGAGCGTACAGTGACTGAAGAAGAATTGTTAAAGCTTTTTCAGGAATATGGCACTGTAGAATCTTGTAATTTGGTGTTGGATGCTGCAACAGGAAAATCTAAAGGTTTTGCATTTGTAGAAATGCCACATGCACGTGAGGCAGTAAAAGCCATTAAAGCGCTGAATACTTTGCGTCTGCATGGTCATGGAATACGTGTCAAAGCAGCAGAAGATAAACCTGCATCAAAATAGTTCAAAGGGAGCAAAAAATGCTCCTTTTTTATGCGTGATTTTTAGTAAAAATACGAGATTGGCACTGCATTGGTGCGCGATTTTATCGCAGTAAAAATAGTGTATTTTTTATTGGGTGTTGCAGGAAAATCGGTTTAATCTAAGCTTCTTAGAACGCTAAATTGAGGAAATGCTCATGTCCCGTGTTGCTCGTTTTCATGCAGATCGTACCAATCAGAAATTATATTTCGCCCGTCTTTCATGTCAGCAGGCCGAGCAAACCGAGCATGTTCAGCAAGCGCAGGCACATCGTGAAGCTGCGGTGTTTCATTTAAATGGCGCGGTGCTGGCTTTTTTGCAGGAATTGGTGCGGTATTATCGTTTAAATGACAGTAATCCAACCCTTAAATCAATTGAAGAATTGATGGCAGCCAAAGGGCAGATTTCCCCTGAAGTGGCAATTTTGGAGCAACTGAGCAAATCGGGTTTTATTGCAGAGTTAAAGCGCGCTTATCGTTTATGTCAGTACACGCCCGAGCCAAGTGCACCAGAACCTGAACAGGAAACGTCATCCAATTTGATTATTAAAGTCACGCAATCTCCGCAAGCATGGCTACCAGATACGAAAATTTTGCGCGAATGGCATCGTGACTTAACCCAGTTGATTGATGGTTTTCGTAATGAAATGGTGGAATTTTAAGCCGACCAAACGCCCTTGAAAAAAATCTGATCAGCCCGATATAAATATTCTGAACGATGCAAAGTGCAAGCGCCTTTGCCGCCATGTCGAGCATGGAGGATATATGTCTATAGAGCAATTGAAAGAATTATTTGGTAATCAGGAAGCAATTTTAGAGCTGGTTCAGCTTGAAGGTGGCGAGTTGGCATTGCGTAATGCAGGCTCAGAGAAAGAGCCATTGGTCAAAATCCAGTTTAATGACGAAGTCAAAGCCATATTGGGCGATCAGACGGCTGTTGTGGCACAGCACATGATTCAGGCGGCATTATTTGGCTTGTTGGAAAAGCAGGTCAATGAATGGCATGCCGAAATTGTGGATGAACAGCCGCAATTTATGAGTTAATCCGAAAAGGTCTTTCGGTGATGAGCTATCTTTAATGAATAGATTGTCTATCTGCTTTGGTTAAAATCATGGACAGTATTAGATAGTTTTTCATCAACACAGTGAAAGCCAATCTATACATCAACAAAAAAGCGCAGCTTAAACGGTGCGCTTTTTGTGATTTTGGCTATGGGTTTTAGATGAATGATGCTCAATGCGTTGGTGGCTGATGATGGGCAATTTCAATTTGATTTAAAATATAATTGCTCATATTTTTCGCCATTTCTTCTTTGGCAAAATACACTTCACCAATGTTGTCTTTACGAATTACTTCCGCTTCGGCTTTGCTTTCTGCACACACCAAAACCTGAATTTCAGGGTTTAGGGTTTTGGCAATATCCACAATTTTATGAATATCCAAAATGTCCATAGGCGAGAGAACGAGTAGTCGTGCATGTTGAATATGTGCCTGAATCAGTACACCCGTTTCTGTGGCAATGCCGCTGACTGCAGCAATGCCTTTTTCGCGTAAGTCTTCGACAATTTCACGGTTTTCTTCCGCAATCACGACCTTAATATTTTCAGCCATTAAATTTTGAGTAATGCGGCGTCCGACTTCACCATGTCCAACAATCACCACCTGATCACGTAAATAATCTTGAGAAACTTCATCGGGCAGCATGGCTAAAGGGTCATTGCTGCGTTCAAGCAAACGCGCCAAATAAGAGCGTTCCCGAATCCAGTTTTGCACAGGCTCAATCGCAGAAAAAACAAAGGAATTGAGGGTAATTGAAATGAGTGCGCCTGCTAAAATCAGGTTTTGTCCTTCTAGTGACAGCAGTTGTAAAGATACACCTAGCGTTGCCAAAATAAAGGAAAACTCACCAATTTGTGCCAAGCTCGCGCCTACGGTCAAGGCTGTATTGAGTGGATAGCGGAAGAACAAGACCAATGCCATGGCTGCAATGGTTTTACCCACCATGATAATGCCGACGACCGCTAAAACGTGCAGTGGTTCTTCTATCAGAATACGCGGGTCAAACAGCATGCCCACAGCAACGAAAAATAGAATGGAGAAAACTTCACGTAAGGGTAAAGTTTCTTCTTCGGCGCGATGACTGAAATCAGATTCTTTGACCACCATCCCCGCAAAGAACGCCCCAAGTGCCATCGACACGCCAAAGATTTTATAAGCACCAAAGGCAATTGATACCGCAGCAGCGACCACAGTCAGGGTAAACAGTTCCCGCGAGCCTAAGCGAGCCACAATTTGCATAATGAAGGGCACAAGGCGTTTGCCAACAATCAGCATAAAGGCAATAAAGCCTGAAACTTTTAATAAAGTCAGTCCGAGTGTTAGCCAAATATTTTCATCACTGGCATTGTCGATAGCTTGTCCACCCAGTAATACAGCTGTGGCAGGCAAAAGCACCAATGCTAAGACCATCACTAAGTCTTCAACTAACAACCAGCCTACGGCAATTTTACCGTTCACGGAGTCGAGCAGGCCACGATCACCCAATGCTTTTAAGAGCACAACGGTACTGGCACAAGACAGACTCAAGCCAAAAATTAAGGCAGAACCAAAACTCCAACCCCACATCATCGACACGCCTACACCGAGCAGGGTCGCCACGGCGATCTGCAATACTGCACCAGGCAAAGCAATGCGTCGTACCTGCATTAAATCATTTAGCGAGAAATGCATGCCAACACCGAACATGAGGAACATGACCCCAAGTTCTGCCAATTGGTTGGCAAGATGAATATCTGCCACAATGCCCGGTGTGTTGGGACTAATGATGACACCTGCAATCAGATAGCCCATAAGCGGTGGAAGGCGTAAGCGCGCAGCGATATAGCCAAATACCAGTGCCAAGCTAAAACCAACGGCAAGTAAGATGATGAGTTCTACATCATGAGGCACGAGAAACTCCTAAGCCATGGTGAAGGTGCGGTCAAAAGACTGAAATAAGACAAGCACAAATAGTGCCAAAAAAGAAAACGAGGAAATTTTAACAAGTTAGGCAAAAAAAGTGCAAAAAAAAACGACCTGAATAAGGTCGTTTTTTAAAAAAGCTAAAATTATTTGATTTTAGCTTCTTTGAAAACTACGTGTTGACGGATTTTTGGATCAAATTTTTTGATTTCCATTTTTTCCGGCATAGTACGTTTGTTTTTAGTAGTGGTATAGAAATAACCTGTACCAGCTGTAGAAACTAAGCGAATCTTATCACGCATTGTCCTGACTCCTTACTTAGATCTTTTGACCTTGAGCACGAAGGTCAGCAACAACCTTTTCAATGCCCAATTTGTCGATAATACGCATACCTTTAGTGGTTAAACGAAGACGTACGAAACGTTTTTCGCTTTCTAACCAGAAACGGTGGTTGTGCAGGTTCGGCTCGAACCGGCGCTTAGTTTTGTTGTTGGCGTGTGAGACGTTGTTACCAACGACTGGACGCTTGCCGGTAACTTGGCAAACCTTAGACATGGTGTAACTCCATTGATTTAGCCAACAGCAAATCTGTATGGCCAGTCAAAAATAAACGGATGAATTCATTCAAGGGGCGTTTTATATCAAAAATACGCTTAAAAGACAAGCGATTTTCTTCAAAAACAGCATGAGCGTGTTTGATAGCTCATGCCTTGATCAGTTAACGAAGAAGCGTCTTCGAAATCAATCGATGAATCGGCTTATCAAATGGGGGGAGAATGAACTTCAAGCTGTAAAGCTTCGGATTAGACATTACCGACCGTTCATGTGACAAGCTGAAAAAACCTTCTGGACCGTGATATTTCCCCATGCCCGATGCACCAACACCACCAAATGGTAAGTCATCTTGTGCAACGTGGGTCAATACAGTATTGAGTCCGAAATGCCCTGAATGGGTTCGCTGTGCGACATAGTCGGCACGCGCCTGATCAAAGTCGAAATAGTATAAAGCAAGAGGACGCGGTCGGCTATTAATAAACTCGATTACATCATCAATTTGTTCATATTCTAAGATTGGCAGGACTGGACCAAAGATCTCATTTTGCATAATTTGCATGTCTGGACTGACATTGGTCAGTACCGTTGGTGCCATTTTACGGGTTGCAGCCACATTTTCACTTTGCGGATTAATTTCAATAATATTTGCACCTCGCTCACGTGCATCTTCTAAATAGCCCTGTAAGCGACGATATTGTTTGTCATTAATAATAGAAGTGTAGTCTTGGTTATCACGAATATGCGGATACATTTCGGTCACAAATTGTTCGAAATGCTCCATAAATTCGGCAGTTTTGCCTTTAGGCAAGAACATATAGTCGGGTGCAACACAGGTTTGTCCAGCATTCCAGAGTTTACCTACCGCAATACGCTGCGCTACATCGACCATATCGCTAGATGGATGCACCAAAACAGGGGATTTTCCACCTAGTTCTAAAATGACAGGCACAAGGTTTTGTGACGCGGCAGCCATTACAGTTTTGCCGACTTCGGTAGAGCCTGTGAAAATAATTTTGTCAAAAGGCAAATGACAGAACGCATCGGAAATAATACCGCCGCCATTAATTACTGCCACCAATTCCTGTGGAAATGCTTCGCTCATGGCGTTTTCCAGTACTTTACCAAAATGCGCAGAAGCACTGGAAATTTTGATCATGGCATGGTTGCCTGCAGCCAAAGCACAGATCAGTGGGCCTAAAGACAACAGCAGCGGATAGTTCCAAGGTGCAATAATGCCAATTACCCCTAAAGGTTGATACTGTACCCATGCTTTTGCAGGTTGGTGGATAATACCAACCTGACGTTTAGATGGCTTCATCCAGTCGGTCAGGTTTTTGCTGTAATATTTGATATGTTCCAAGCAGGTAAGTAATTCACCAATTTTGGTTTCTGCAATGGCGCGGTTGCCATAGTCACGGTTAATGGCTTCGGCAAATTGATCCTGATATTTCACAATCACACGTTTTAAGCGGGCTAAGCGTTCAATGCGTTCTTTGGCACTTGGGACAGGATGACGCTGATAGGCATATTTCTGCAATGCCAAAATATCATCCAGACGTTGTAAATCGGGTGAATGTGGGGTCATTGAAGTTGTTTTTGTTTGACTGTTCATGGCATGTTACCATTCAATAAAAGCAATATAAGTTAATTTTTAGAGTATTTACTCTAATCAGTCAAGTGACTTTATGTTTTCATGCCCCCCAAATTTTAAAGAATGGTTGTTTTTAGGATGTCTCAAACCAAAACGTTGAAAACCAAAGAACGTATTTTGCAATTGAGTTTGCAATTGTTTAACGAGCGTGGTGAGCGTTCGGTAACAACCAATCATATTGCGGCAGAACTGGGCATGAGCCCAGGAAACTTGTATTACCACTTCCGCAATAAGAACGAAATTATTAAAGAGCTGATGGAACAATATCAGCAAGAAACTTTAGAAATGCTGGCTTTGCCTGAAAATCGTGGCTTAGATGCCAATGACAAAATTCGTTATTTTCAGGTTCTCAGTAGTCAGCTGTGGGCTTATCGTTTTTTGCATCGTGATGTCTATCATTTGGTCGAAACCAATGAAGATTTCCGCAAAATGTATCCACGTTTTGCAGGACAGGTCATGCAGCAGGGACAAAAAATTTATCAGGCCTTTGTGGATGCGGGTCTGATGCAAATGACTGAGTCAGAAATTGAAGCCTTGATTATCAATATTTGGATTGTGCTGACCAACTGGACGAACTTCTTATATATGTCGGGTCACATTACCGATTCAAACCATTTGGAAGAAAAATGGATTTGGCAGGCTTTACGTCAAATGCTGTTCCTTGAAGGGGCATATTTACGGGGTGAAAGTCGTGCAACCTATGAGCGTTTACTAGAAACACTAGGCACATCTGAACTGTTTGAGAGTTTATCATCCAGTAAAAATACTCAAGCCGACTAAGAGACTGAGAATGGCTATTTAGAATGTCTGAGAAACGCGCTAGAATACTCGGCTTGTTTTTCAATTTAACCAAGTAGTGACTAAAAACAACATGAATATGACGACTGCGAATACTGCACGTTTACTGATTACCTGTGAAGATAAGCCAGGTATTGTGCAGGCTGTATCGAGCTTTTTGTATCATCAAGGAGCCAACATTACCGCGCTTGATCAATACGCAACAGAAGCTCAGGGCGGGCGTTATTTCATGCGGGTTGAGTTTGAACTGGATCACTTGCAAAGCCGTAAAGAAAGCTTATTGCAAACCTTTGCTTCTAACGTGGCAGAGCGTTATGAAATGCAATGGCGTTTGGCTTTGGTCAGCGATGTGAAAAAAGTCGGCATTTTGGTGTCTAAAGTTGATCATGCTTTGCTCGAACTATTATGGCGTCATTCACGTGGTGGTTTACCATGTGAAATTACCAAAGTGGTGTCGAACCATGACACCTTGCGTGAAGCGGTAGAAAACTTTGGTATTCCGTTTGAAGTAGTGCCTGTTAATAAAGAAAATAAACGTGAAGCTTACGCTAAAATTGATGAATTGATGCAAGGCAATGATTTGTTGGTATTGGCGCGTTATATGCAAATTTTGGATGAAGAGTTTGTCTCTAAGTGGGAAATGAAAGTGATCAATATTCACCATTCATTCCTGCCTGCTTTCGTGGGCGCAAATCCATATAAACAAGCTTATGAAAAAGGCGTAAAACTGATTGGTGCAACTGCACACTATGTAACAGCAGACCTAGATCAAGGTCCGATCATTGAGCAAGATGTAGAGCGTGTAAACCACGACTTTACGGTAGATCAACTGCGTGAATTGGGTCAGGATGTGGAACGTAATGTACTGGCACGTGCAGTTAAATGGCATTTGGAAGACCGTATTATTGTAGATGGCAACAAAACTGTTGTATTTCAATAGGGCAAAAGCTATCTAAAAATCGAATTAAAACATGCCGACATGGCATGTTTTTTTATGCTAAAATTGTAATGTTATAACATTTATTTAAACTGTTTTTAAAATAGTAAATTTATTGGATGATTCACGTTTGTTATTAAAAAATAGTTGCAAATGAAAACACTTCTCATTTATTATTGCGTTACTTTAATTGTGCTAACCGATCAGTTTGATCGTTCGGAACTGTGATGGTTTGGCAATTGCTTTTGAAGGTCGCTGACTTTAATGAACCAATCTCCCAACGCTATGCTACAAATGCCCAATGCCATGAAAAAGAAAGTTGTGACGGCTTTAGCTGTGGTTGCATTAGGTCATGTCGGTGTGTTGTGGGCATTGGGGCAAATGCAAACTCCGACCTTAAAGCCCATAGAAAAAGAACCTTTAAAAGTACGCTTTGTAAAAATTCAAGAACAGCCTAAACCGTTGCCACCGCAACCTAAGGCTGAACCACAGCCTGAAAAACCCAAGCCTCAGCCTGTAAAAGAAGTGCCTGTGGTAGAAAAACCGTTGCCACCGCCACCGAAAAAAGTAGAAAAAGTACAGCAAGTTAAAAAAGCAGAAGCCCCTAAACCCGTGGCGAAGCCCGTAGAAAAACCAGTCGAACGTGTGGTGCAACCTGCACCTGTAGCAACGGTGACTGAAACTAAAGTGGTACAGCCTGCACCGAAACCGACAGTTGCACCTGTTGCGCCAGCACCTGCTCCTGTCGCACCTTCTGCTCCAAAAACAGTGTCGATTGGCGGCTCAGGCGTGCAATGGAGTCGTTCTCCAAAACCTTCTTATACCAATCGTGATTTACAGGGAGAAACCCGTAACGTGGTGGTTCGGATTGAAGCCAATGAAAAAGGCGTGATCACCGATGCTCAAATTACGCGTTCTAGTGGTGTACCTGCTTTAGATCAAAAGATTTTACGCGCAGTGCGTAGTGCAAAATTCAAACCGTACAAAGAAAATGGCGTGGCTTATCCAATTCGTGCTGAGCAGCCTTTTGAATTGACATTGAACCCTAACGGCTAACCTTCAACAGGAGTTCGAGTATGAACTTTTCCGTCTATTGGCAACACGCAGATGCAGTCAGCAAAACGCTGTATTTCGTGTTATTGGCGATGTCGATTGCGACATGGACCATCTTCGCATTACGTTTGATAGGCACGCGCCAATTGAAGCAACAAGCTTATGCTCAACTGTCACAGGCTTTAAATCAGCTTAAAGCAAAACTGGTGCCCTTAAATTTTGAGCAGCGTAAAGCGGTTGCTGAGCAAGCCTTATTGCGTCAAATTTCGGTAGAAAAAGCATCGGCAGAAAAAGGCGTATCGGTACTGGGTACAATTGCGTCATTAGCACCGTTTGTGGGTTTGTTTGGTACAGTTTGGGGTATTTTCCATGCACTCGTTGCGGTTGGAAAAAGCGGTCAGGCGGGATTGGCTCAAGTGGCAACGCCTGTTGGTGAAGCGTTGATTATGACGGGCTTCGGTTTGGCGGTGGCGATTCCTGCCGTGATTGCTTACAACATTTGTTCGCGTGTGAACCGTACCTTATCTACAAATTTGCAAGATCATGCACATAGTTTGTTGATTGACACCATGTTGCAACAAGATTCTTCTGTTCAAAGAACTGAAGTGAATGCAACACAACAAAGTTTAGTGGGAGGTCAGGTTTAATGGCTTTTCAATTGGGTGAAGACAACGATTCAGGCATGAATGAGATGAACCTTATTCCCCTGATCGACATTATGTTGGTATTGATGATCATCTTTTTGGTGACAGCGACCGTTGCCAACCCATCTATACCATTAACCTTACCGCAAACCAGCGCAGAAATTGTTGATTTACCGCCTGAGCAAATTCAGGTCAGTATCAATGCCAATGGTGAAGTGGCGTGGGATGATCAAATCATTAGTTTAGATGAGTTGCAAACCCGCTTTAATGATGCTAGTCAGCAAGCTCAACAGCCAACCGTGGTGTTAAGAGCAGATAAAGATGCGCGTTATGATACTGTGGCGCAAGTGATGTCACGTGCGAGTGAAGCCGGACTCAGTGATATTGCTTTCGCAACAGATGATTAAGTTAATCCTTAAAAATTAGCGATCTATTTAGGTCGCTTTTTTTATGCAAAGTCGCGCATAATGCCAAAACTCCTCAAGTACTCAATGATGTTGAATATCCAAAAGATTTAGGTTGAGTCCGCTGCTTACTTTAAAGTCTATTTTTTATCTCAGATCAGGTTCAGCCATGAGTTCACGCCAAGCACTTGATGCAAAAGCCAGCAGTATGATGCTAATTTTGTGTGTTTTTTGGGGTTTGCAACAAGTGGTGCTAAAAGTTGCTGCGGCAGATATTTCACCCTTGATGCAATTGGCACTGCGTTCAGGCTTGTCTGCTGTGATGGTGTTGCCTTTGTTATTGCTTGCAAGAAATACACAATGGGCTTCGACTGAATATCTGCCTGCAGGCATATTGGTGGGTATTTTATTTGCCGCAGAATTTTTTATGTTAGGGCAGGCGATTCAATATACTTCTGCGTCGCATGTGGTGGTTTTACTATATACCGCGCCTATTTTTGTGGCTTTAGCGTTGCATTGGAAACTACCTGCAGAGCGTTTATCTCGCTTGCAATGGGGCGGGATTCTGTTGTCTTTTGCTGGCATAGCGGTGACTTTTTTATGGCGTGATACTGTGCAACAAGAGAGCCACCAAAACTTCAGCCAGATGCTTTTTGGCGATTTACTTGCGCTGAGTGCAGGCATACTTTGGGCAGCCACAACTGTTGCGGTACGTCTAAGTCGTTTATCGGAAGCCCCTGCAACACAAACTTTGTTTTACCAATTGATGGGTGGTTTTTTGATTTTACTGCCGATGGCATGGTGGATGGGACAGGCTGAAATTCATTGGACAGCCTTAGCCATAGGCAGTTTGATTTTTCATGCGGTATTGATTTCGTTTATTAGCTATCTCGCTTGGTTTTGGTTGCTGAAACAATATTTAGCATCCAGTTTAGGCGTGTTTTCATTTTTAACGCCATTATTTGGCGTATTGTTTGGTGTATGGTTGTTGAATGAAAGCTTGAGCCAAAGTTTTATGATTGGGGCTGTTTTGGTCATGCTGGGGGTGTTGATGGTGAATGCTCAATGTTGGTTTAAACATAAAACCCAAGTACTAAAAAGAAAATAAGTATTTGCAGCTTTTCCATGAACTTGAGCAAGACTCAACATCAGCAATGTTGTCATGTAAAAATCATCTTCAAATAACCTAGTAGCTCAATACGGGTTTAAATTTGAAGATGGGTGATATTTAAAATCTAGCGAGCGCGTACAAGATTATTTTTCTTCAAAAATCTTAGAGAGCGGAATCGACAATTTGGCAGCCAAATAGTCATCGGTTTCACTGAGTACGGGGCCAAGTTTTTGCATCCATTCATCATCAGGATAGACATTGGCCAAGTCCTGACGACGTGGCAATGAATACGGTAGCTGTGAATAAAAACTCCAAAAATCTACCTGAGATAAATTGCGCACCAAAACAAATTCATCATTTTCAGTACGTTTAATTAAATTTTGTTGTTCTAGCATCAGCACATAAGACGGCCAGCGCCCAATTTCATTACGTCCCAATACATCTAAGGCTTCAGCTTCAGTGACACTTTCTCCGCGCATTTGTTTTTTGTAAAACAATTCCAGTAAGTCCAATAGCATGAGCAGCGGATGGCATTTTTTTTCGCGACTGGCTTCAAAAGCGGTCAAGGCATAACTAATTTCAACACCTAACAGCACAATATTCCAAGACAGGAAAATCCACAGTAAGAAAATAGGTACGGCAGCAAAAGCACCATAAATAATTTCATAACTGGTGAAGTTGGACATAATAAAACCAAACAGGTTTTTCAAAAATTCAAATACAACAGCACTGAACCCCCCCGCAATTAATGCGGCTTTAATAGGTACACTGCGGTTGGGAATGGTCCAATTCAGAATAAAAAAACCTAAAATGGTTAGGGCAAATGAAATCAGCCATAAAATAAATGCTCCATTGAGCTCATAACCTGCAAAGTTATTACTCAGCACATTCATAGAAGCCAAAGTTGAGGAAATGACAAAAGCACTGCCCAGTAAAATAGGGCCTAATGAGATAATGGTCCAGTAACGCATAAAACCCATAATACCGCCACGGGTTTCCTTAACCCGCCAAATTCGATTAAACACAGTTTCAATACTGGTCAGCATCATCACCGTGGTCACGAATAAAAACAAAATCCCGATGACGGTTAAGTTGCTAGATTTGTCGGTAAAGGCATTTAAGGCTTTATCAAAGGCGATGGTGGTTTTAGGTAAAAAGTTGCTGTAAATCAGTTGTTGTAATTGTTGCCGTGCAGGTTCGAGTGCCTTAATGGATGAGATGATCACCAAAAATACGGTGAGCATAGGTACAACGGCAAACAGGGTAGTGTAGGTTAAAGAGCCTGCTTGTTCACGGCAGCGATCTGCTTCAAAGCGACGCAGCACAAATAAGACAAATTGAAACCATTGTTTGTCATAAAAAGGCAGTTTCTTTAAATACTCAACGATCATACAGTGGCTGTCTCAACTTTTTTAATCATCTTTATCTGTTTTCATGGTTAAGCTTAACCAAAAAAGCAGCAAAATACCGTATAGTTTTCATTTTTAGTCTGATTTCTTAGCATGATGCAAGCATATATTCTGGTTTTGTACTTTAGTAAATATGGTTCTACCAAAGAAATGGCACATTTAATTGCCAACGGGGTAGAGGCTAGTGGCATGCCCGTTAAAATTAGAACTGTGCCAAATATCTCGACCGTGGTGCAACAAGCAGAGCCAAGTATTCCTGCCGAAGGTGATATTTATTGTACTTTGGATGACTTGGCCAATTGTGCAGGTTTGGCTTTAGGTTCACCTACACGTTTTGGCAATATGGCATCTGAAATGAAATATTTCTGGGATCAAACCACTAGTCTGTGGCTGAATGGCGCATTGCACAATAAACCTGCCTGCGTTTTTACCTCATCGGGTTCGATGCATGGTGGACAGGAAAGTACCTTATTGACCATGTTGCCTCCATTGTTTCACCACGGAATGATGATTATGGGATTGCATAATGCGCATCCTGCTTTATCAAATACCAAAACGGGCGGTACGCCGTATGGTGCAACGCATGTGAGCGGCCCGCGCCACGATCAGGCTTTGAGTCAGGATGAAAAAATCCTTTGTGAAGCGCAAGGACAACGCCTAGGTGAAATGGTAAAAAAATTACAGGGCATGTGAGATTCTTTCTTTAATTAAGATGAAGCGTAAAATGTGGATATCGTTTTACGCTTTTATCTTTTGTACTTGAATTCGATTGGCTTATGTAGCATTGAGCGTGCTAAAAAATAAGTTCACTTTTCACCTAAAATCACCATTTGCAGTGATATTCAGTTTTTCTCTTTTCACGTCTAATAACCGCTTTAAAAGCAGAGTTTTCTGTCACGGTTCACGCAGCATTTTTTTTGCAGGCTAGGGTCTGTTGACATTTCATAAATGGCTTGCGCTGTAGGCTAAAACTGAGCAGATCAGGCATGAAACGCAAGGAATAGCGAGATTATTGCTAAGTTTCATAACGCAATCTGAGAAAGTTTTAGCC
>NZ_VOZL01000020.1:0-43709 GCF_013419805.1 Acinetobacter sp. YH12058 | reverse complement strand
AGCAAGAGTGAACCACCTGATCCCTTCCCGAACTCAGAAGTGAAACCTCTTCGCGCTGATGGTAGTGTGGGGTTACCCATGTGAGAGTAAGTCATCGCCAGCTCATTATTCTAAACACCCTCAACTAATGTTGGGGGTGTTTTTTTATGCAAGAGAGAAAATAAAGTTAGAAAAACAATAATAAATTGAATAGAACTTCTGATTAAAATCTTTATGTCTTTTGATAAATCTGTGCTATACCTAATAAAACGGCATAGAAATTGCTTATCAAAAACTTATATATTAAGTTGTTGAAAAACATAAATTTAAAAGAGTGGGTGAAAATGAAGTTATCGGTTGGATTAAAAGTTGCAAACTCCTTGTCACTGACACCGCAGTTACAACAAGCCATTCGTTTGCTTCAACTTTCGAGCTTGGAACTTGAACAAGAAGTTCAAATTCAGTTGGACAGTAATCCCTTATTAGAAAAAGTCGAAGAACAAAGTAGTGTCGAAAGTTTATCCACCTTAGAAGAGCAAGAGCATGATCAAAAGGATTTGACTAAAGAATTAAATGCAGATCATCTACCGAATGACTTGCCTGTCGATACAGACTGGGATGATGTGTACACTCATTTACCCACGAGTTTGGGAGCAGCGGAATATGAAGAGCGCGAGGATAATCGTCAGGGACATTTAGGTTTAAAAGAGCACATGATGCAACAAATCAATCTGTTGCATTTTTCTCAAGTCGAGCAGCTCATTGCCTACTGTATTGTCGATGCTTTGGATGACAATGGTTTCTTGGATTGTGAAATATCTGAAATCACTACATCTGTGCAACATTTATTGATCTCCATGGAATACGAAGATGAAGTTGAAGACGATGAAGTTTTGGTCGTTTTGAAACATATTCAGCGTTTAGAGCCGATTGGTATTGGTTCGCGTAATTTGGCGGAATGTTTATCTATTCAGCTTGAAAGTTTGGCTACAGATGTGCCTTATCGGCAGGAAGCACTGCAACTCTTGCAGCATTATGAGTTATTAATTTCGAATGATTTAGCCAAGTTAATTAAGCAAACGGGTTTAAGCGCAGATCAGCTACAGCATGCAGTGGCTTTATTAAAAACCTTGAAAGCGCATCCTGGTACAGCATTTGAAGATCAGGAGTCAGATTATCAAATTCCAGATGTAGTGGTCAGTAAAAAGCAGGACCATTGGCAGGTGCAGCTGAATCCTGATGTTGTGCCTAAGCTTAGAATTAATTCGTTTTATGCCAATATGATTAAACGCGCAGATCAAAGTGAAGATAATCAATATTTGCGTAATCAAATGCTAGATGCGAAAAACTTTATTAAAAGTGTTGATGAACGTCATAAAACCTTATTAAAGGTAGCGACTTGTATTGTGCAGCATCAACGTGAATTTTTAGAAATTGGTGCTGAAGGAATGAAACCGTTGATTTTGCGTGATGTAGCTGATGAGGTGGAGTTGCATGAATCTACAGTTTCACGGGTGACCACCAATAAATATATGTTAACTCCACGTGGTTTATTTGAATTGAAATATTTCTTTTCAAGTCATGTTGGAACCTGTTCAGGTGGAGAAGCATCCTCAACTGCGATTCGCGCGAAGATTAAAAAGTTAATTGCAGATGAAAATCCACGTAAACCTTTGTCAGACAACACAATTGCAAACCTTCTTAAGGAAGAAGGAATTGATGTGGCACGTAGAACGGTTGCGAAATATCGTGAGTCATTAAATATTCCGTCATCTTCTGAACGAAAAGTCTTGATCTAGTTTTTAAAATCGGTCTATTCTAAGGATTCATTATGACCAAATAATGAATTTTTTTTGAAGGAATAGTTAGACATGATTTAAAGTGACCGCTGCAGTGATCTGTTATTTGGCAATCAATCATGTGAACTATGCCTTCCTAATCCTAATGAAGGTGAGGGATAGAATTATGCAAATAACAATTCGTGGACATCACTTAGCTATCACCCCTGCAATTGAAGAAAATATTCGACTTAAGTTTGCACAAATGACCAAACATCTGGATCAGGTCAATAGTATGCAGGTGAAATTAAGTAAAGATCATCAAATCGATAAACATTCTAAAAAAGGCAGTGCCAATCATATTGCTGAAGCGATTATTCGCTTGCCCGGCACCGAGCTGTTTGCGCAAGCTTGTGCGGATGATATGTATACTTCTATTAAGATGATGACTGAAAAATTAAAACGCCAATTAGAGAAGCATCGGAAGATGCAGTTGGATTATCAGCCTTTAGCGATTTAGCCTTAAGGTGGTTTTAAAAGAGGTTTTGGATAAACCTCTTTTTTTATTGCGATAATGTATAGGATTAATGAATTATTTTTTCTATTTATAGTAAAATGACAGGTTTTTACACCGTTGGTCCTATAAGAGGTCTTTGTGATGAATAGTGAACAGCTCACTGAAATTTTAAAAGCTGCTTTTCCAGAGGCTGAAGTTGCTGTAAGTGGGCAAGGCGGCAAGTTTGATCTTCGTATTGTAGATAATCAGTTTGAAGGTAAGCGTCCTGTTGCTCGTCAACAAGCAGTGTATGCACCATTGAATAGCTATATTGCCAGCGGTGAAGTTCATGCGGTTACAATTCGTGCAATGACACAAGAAGAATGGCGTAAAGCAAGCTTATTTGGAGCTTAATAATTTAATGGATAAATTTTTAATTCAGGGCGGTAATAAGCTCGAAGGTGAAGTGCGTATTTCTGGTGCAAAAAATGCAGCCTTGCCACTTCTTGCTGCAATGATTCTTGCAGAAACGCCAATTACATTGAAAAATGTTCCAAATTTAAAAGATGTAAATACCTTGGTGAAGTTGATCGCAGGCTTGGGCATTAAAATGTCTTATGAAGGCGATACAGTCATTGCAGATACATCAACGTTGGACAACCAATTTGCACCTTATGAATTGGTAAAAACCATGCGTGCTTCTATTTTGGTGCTTGGCCCATTGGTCGCGCGCTATGGTAGTGCAAAAGTATCTTTGCCAGGTGGTTGTGCAATTGGTTCACGTCCTGTCGATCAGCATCTTAAAGCACTTGAAGCTTTAGGCGCAGAAATTGAAGTTGAAAATGGCTATGTGAATGCCAAAGTTAATGGTCGCCTTAAAGGTGGCGAAGTGGTCTTTGATATGGTCACTGTTGGCGGAACAGAAAACATTCTCATGGCTGCGGTATTGGCAGATGGTGTTACCACTATTCGTAATGCTGCACGTGAACCTGAAATTACCGACCTTGCGCAAATGCTCATCAAAATGGGCGCTAAAATTGAAGGTTTAGACACCGATACTTTAGTGGTTACAGGTGTTGAACACTTGCATGGTTGTGAGTATTCAGTAGTTGCTGACCGTATCGAAACAGGTTCTTATTTGGCTGCAGCTGCAATTACGGGCGGTAAAATCAGAACCACACATACCGATCCTGCCTTGCTAGAATCTGTGTTAGATAAGTTTGAAGAAATGGGTGCGGAAGTCACACGTGGCGATGACTGGATTGAACTGGACATGATGGGCAAGCGCCCTAAAGCCGTGAGTTTCAGAACTTTACCACATCCTGAATTTCCAACAGACATGCAAGCACAGTTAATGGCGGTGAATGCGATTGGACGCGGTTTTGCTACCATTTCGGAAACTATTTTTGAAAACCGTTTTATGCATGTCCCTGAGTTGTCACGTATGGGTGCCAATATTCAGGTAGAAGGCAATGATGCGGTGGTGACAGGAGTAGAAAAACTTTCTGCTGCACCTGTTATGGCAACCGATTTACGTGCCTCATTCTCGTTGGTGTTAGCAGCATTGGCGGCAGAAGGCGAAACATTGATTGACCGTATTTATCATATTGATCGCGGTTATGAAAATGTAGAACAAAAGTTACAAGGTTTAGGCGCCCAAATTAAGCGAGTAAATTGATGAATGACATGAGAAACGATGATCCAAATTTTGACGTCATGGGCAATTTTGATCATGGTTTAACTTTGGCATTAAGTAAGGGGCGAATTTTAAAAGAAACTTTGCCTTTATTGGAAACTGCGGGAATTAATTTACTGGAAGATCCAGATAAATCACGTAAGTTGATTTTTCCAACCACACATAAACAAGTGCGTATTTTAATTTTACGTGCTTCTGATGTACCAACTTATGTTGAAAATGGTGCAGCAGATATTGGGGTTGCGGGTAAAGACGTGCTGATGGAGCATGGCGCTCAAAATGTATATGAGCCGCTGGATCTGAAAATTGCCAATTGTAAATTGATGACTGCGGGCAAAGTTGGTATGCAGCGTCCCAAAGGTCGTTTAAAAATTGCCACTAAATATGTGAATTTGACCCGTCAATACTATGCCAGCTTAGGCGAGCAGGTTGATGTCATTAAACTCTATGGCTCAATGGAATTAGCACCATTGGTCGGTTTGGGTGATTACATAGTCGATGTGGTTGATACAGGTAATACTTTACGTGCCAACGGTTTAGAGCCGCTAGAAGAAATCTGTAAAGTATCTTCACGTTTAATTGTCAATAAAGCCAGTTTTAAGCGCAAGCAAGATTTGCTCAATCCAATTTTGGCACAACTTGAAAAAGCAGTGGTAGAACGCGAGTTGGCAAAACAATCTGCTTAACTTTGCATCCATCATCCTGCTTTCTCAAAAAACCGTCATTTAATGACGGTTTTTTTATGTCCACCCATGATTCTGTTCTTGAATGATTTTGAACGTGAATTTCCATCAAAACATACTGCTTTCGCCATGTATAGATTCCCACAAAGCCCTAGAAACAAGGTAAACTAAACTTTTCTATCAAACCTTGTGGGTAAATTGATGCGACGTTTATCGACTCAAGATCAAAGCTTTAAACAAGCCTTTGCAGACTTGTTGGCTTTTGAAACTGTCAGTGATCCTGAACTTTTAAAAACTGTAGATCAAATTATTGCTGATGTGCGTCAGCACGGTGATGCTCAGGTTCTTAAACTCACTCAACAGTTCGATCGACATCCAGCGCATCAATTTTCAGAACTTGAGTTAAGTCAGGAACAACTGAAAGCCGCATTTGATGCTTTAGATAACGAAGTTCGTGAAGCTTTGGAATTGGCTGCTGTACGTATTCGTGAATTTCACCAAGCGCAAAAGCAGGATGGCTGGACTTATGTTGATGCTTTGGGCAACACGCTTGGGCAAAAAGTTACGCCATTAGACCGTGTTGGTATTTATGTACCAGGTGGTTTGGCATCTTATCCATCTTCTGTGCTCATGAATGCTGTGCCTGCGCATGTTGCTGGTGTACCTGAAATTATTATGGTGGTACCTGCACCGAATGGTGAACTCAATCCATTGGTTTTGGCGGCTGCATATTTAGCAGGGGTGACTCGTGTATTTACCATTGGCGGAGCGCAAGCTGTTGCTGCATTGGCTTATGGTACAGAAACCATCCCATCGGTAGATAAAATTACGGGGCCGGGTAATCGCTTTGTGGCAGCTGCAAAACGTGCTGTGTTTGGTCAGGTTGGCATTGATATGATTGCAGGGCCATCCGAAATTTTGGTTTATGCCGAAGGTGAAAATAATCCTGAATGGTTGGCGATGGATTTACTTTCCCAAGCCGAGCACGACACGGTTGCACAATCTATCTTTATTACACCAGATGCGCAATTGCTGAATCAGGTTGAACAAGCGATTGAACAGCACTTGGCGAATTTGCCTAAAGCTGAAATTGCCCGCACTTCTATTGCAAATCGTGGTGCATTGATCTTAGTCAAAGATCGTCAAGAGGCGATTGAATTGATCAACCAAGTTGCGCCCGAACACTTGGAGTTGTGTATGGATGATCCACAAGTGATGGCAGAAGAAATTCGTCATGCGGGTGCGATCTTTATGGGGCGCTATACACCAGAAGCTATTGGTGATTATTGTGCAGGGCCAAACCACGTATTACCAACGTCGGGTACAGCACGTTTTTCATCGCCATTGGGTGTTTACGATTTCCAAAAACGCTCAAGTCTGATTATGTGTTCAGCTGAGGGCGTGAAAAGTTTGGCGAAAACCGCTGATATTTTAGCGAAGCAGGAAAATCTGGATGCGCATGCACGATCAGCACGTTATCGTTATCAATCATAAATAGCATTACAACCTCTCCCTGACCCTCTCCTAATAAAGAGAGGGGAATTTAAACCACACAAATTTTGTGTCTTTAGTAATGAAAATTCCTCTCCCTTTGGGAGAGGTTAGGAGAGGGTTTAAAGAGAATACAAAATGAATATCACAGCAGAACAAATGCGTTTTTGGAGCCCTGAAGTACGTGAGCTAGAGCCTTATGTACCGGGTGAGCAGCCAAAAATTCAAAATTTATTAAAATTGAATACCAATGAAAACCCGTATCCACCTTCGCCTAAAGTGGTGGAAGCGGTGCAAAAGGTTTTAGAAAACTCGGCAGATGCACTGCGTTTATATCCAGATCCAGATGCGTCTGAGCTTAAGCAAGCCATTGCGAAACAGCAAAATGTAGCTGTTGGAAATGTCTTTGTTGGCAATGGTTCAGATGAAGTCCTTGCACATATTTTTAAGGCTTTTTTTGTTCAGGAACAGCCGTTACTGTATCCGGATATCACCTATAGTTTTTACCCTGTATATAGTCAATTTTTTGGGGTAAAAACTAAAATTTTGCCTTTAAATGATGATTTTGAAATTGTGGTTGATGATTATAAGCAAGCCAATGGCGGCATCATCATCGCCAATCCGAATGCACCGACCAGTATTGCTTTGGGTTTAAGTGCGATTGAAGAAATTTTACAGGCCAATCCAAATTCAGTGGTAGTGATTGATGAGGCTTATGTCGATTTTGGTGCAGAGTCTGCAGTAAAATTGGTAGAAAAGTACGATAATCTTGTGGTGTGTCAAACCACATCTAAATCACGTTCTTTGGCAGGTTTACGTGTTGGTTTTGCGATTGCGCAACCGCATTTAATTGCCGCACTGGAAGCCGTGAAAAATAGTTTTAACTCCTATCCAATGGATCGTTTTGCGATTGCAGCAGCGGTGGCATCTTTTCAAGATCAGGCGTATTTTGAAGCACAATGCCAAAAAGTTATTGCAAGCCGTGAGAAATTGGTGACGGATTTAACGAGCTTGGGCTTTAAGATATTGCCATCACACGCCAACTTTATTTTTGCATCACATCCTCAACAGGATGCGGGTGAATTAGCTGCAGCATTACGTGAACGCGGTATTATTGTGCGTTATTTTAATAAACCACGCATCAATCAATATTTGCGCATTACTATTGGTACAGATGATCAAAATCAACGCTTAGTAGATACTTTAAAATACGATATTTTGGCTTAATTGTAAAATATCGTAGAGGCGAGTGAAGCATTGAATTCACTCGCTTTTTTTGTTTTTGCGACATGCTATTGCGCAGGTTTGTACCAGCGGTTCAATAAGTCCAACATCGCTGAAACCTTGTCAAAACATTCTTGATATTCTGCTTCACAAACAGATGCAATCGTGACGCCACCACCAGCCCATAATGAAACATCTTGCTGATATTTCTGAATAGAACGGATCAGGATATTCCAAGAACCCGTTCCATCGGCATCAAAATAACCCATAGAGCCGCAATAGGCGCCACGTGCTGCACCTTCGAGTTCATCTATAATTTGCATGGCACGAATTTTCGGTGCGCCTGTAATTGACCCACCTGGCAAGGCAGACATCAACACATCAAAAGGATTCATCTCGGCTTTTAGTGTTGCGGTCACTTCACTGACCATGTGATGCACTTGGTTAAAAGACTCAATATTGAATAACTTTGGCGTTTTGACGCTGCCAGTTTCGGCATAAACACTTAAATCATTACGTAATAAATCCACAATCATCACATTTTCAGCCTGATCTTTTTTAGATTCACTTAATTGTTGTTTCGATTGTCGGTCTAATTCAGGATCGCCATAACGTGGCATCGTGCCCTTAATGGGTTTTGTGGTAATTTTTCGATTTTCCTCAAAATCGATAAAGAGTTCGGGCGAACAACTTAAAATTTCAAAATCACCAATACGTAAATAACCTGCATAAGGTGCATTGGTCAGTTGCCAAAACTGAGCTGCAGTCTCTAAAAGTTGACCTTGAGCCTCAGCGCTAAACTCTTGCGTAAGATTAATTTGATAACAATCTCCTGCCACTATATAGTCTTGAACATGTTGAAAGGCGCGTTGGTAATCTGTGAAATTCCAGCGGGCTTGACACTTTTGGCTTAATTGGAACTGTTCAATTATGGTTGATTGAGTATATAAATTTAAAATAAAATCAAAGATTTGAGTAGCAGCATCGTCTGAACTATAAAAATACCAGCCATCAGTTTCTTGCTGTAAATAGCTTTTAAATTGACCTAAAAAAATACTTGGCTGGGGACGAGACTGCATATTGATGTGTTGCTGTGCTGCTGCATCATACGAAACAAACCCCATTACACTGCAAAATGGGGAGGTGTCAGCATCTTCTAAAGCACCGAGATGAGCTGTTAAATCTAATTGAGTTGGACTTAATTCATATTGATCCAATGCCGTTTTTTGAAAGTAAAAATGTTGATGGTTTTGCTGCACACAATAGCGTTCAGCCAAAAAAGCAATACGTGCCTTTCCATTATTTTGCAAATAAATACAATGTGAAAGTGCTGCCAAAGCTTGCAAAATTCTTGCAGCCTTATATTCAGGTTCACAGAATAATTTTTTAAAATGAGTAGGATAGGACATAAAGCGTAAACAGCTGAGAGATTTTAAAAGGCTATTTTACATGATTGCAGCAGATAAAAAGCAAATAACCGTTTGTCGGTAAGATGTGGATTGCGACCAACAGCAGTTGAACAAAAAATAACTCAGATATACCTTTGTATGTGCAAACCGGCTACTCAAGGAATGTGTGTCAGTGTTGTCCTCATCAAATAAAAACACAATCACTGGCACTGAGTGGTAAAACCAAAAAAATAATACTCTCGGGAGAGTAACAAGATGAAAAAATTTACTAAACTTGCTTTGGTATCATCAATCGCGTTAACGACAAATGCAATGGCAATGCAGGCAATGGACGATACTGCATTAAGCGCAACTACTGGTCAAGATGGTTTAAGCATCGGGATTGGTATTTCTAAAATCGAAATCGAAAAACTTTTAATCCATGATAATGATGGTTTACGTGTTGATGCTACCACTCCAGGTAAAGCTGGTGCGATTGTAATTAAAGGCAATGGTATTGCTGGAAATGCAAACGAAAAGCATGGTATTGTGATTGGTGCGAACTATGATAATAAAGGTGCTTACTTATTAACTTCGCGTAATTTAGCAGACTTGGTCATTGATACAGATGCAGGTTCTACTGCTGCAGGTGGAGCATTTATTAATGTTGCAGCTCAAGTATCTGGCTTAGATATCAAGATTGGTGAAATTGGTGTATCTGCATCAAATGCTGAAAATACAAGTACAACCTCTATCCGCCGTGGTAATGATGAGAAAAACTATAATGCAATTTTATCTGGTTTAACTTTAAAAACAGGTAAAATGGATGCCAACATCCAATTAGGCGCAGCGCCACAAGGGGCAATGATTAAATTAGATACCACAATGGTGGGTGGTTTAGAGATCAAAGACCTAGGTATTTTAGATAACTCTACTAAAGTAGGTGCTGGAGATGGTACTGTAGGTAATCGTGCAGCAGGCCAAATCTATGTAGATAGCATTAAACTTACTGATGCAAACTCTACGGACTTAACCTTAAAACAAAACATTAGTGTGATTGGTAAGGAAGGTACTAACAATGGTTATATCCGTATTGTGAGTACTGGTGGTGCTAAAGATAACTATGTAGCAGGTATCCATTTAGGCAGTAAGGGTGCTGCTTCTATTGGTGATATGGAAGTTCAAGGTTTACAAACTTACTTTAGTCCAGATGCTGGTGTATATACCAAAGGTGCTATTATCACTATTTCTGGTCACTAATTTAAAAACTGAAAAAGCGCGTGAATTCACGCGCTTTTTTTTACAAATAAACTGATGAGTTCGCAAAAAAATAAAGAAAGCTCTTTTTTTTTTCTATAAAACGAGTATCTTTCTAAATACAAGGAAGTAGAGTGAAAACTCTAAAATAAAAATATTAGGCAGGTATTGCCGAGAACTAAAAAGTAAAAATATATGTTAGAGATCGCTTTGGGCTCGGCATTGATCTATTACGCTGCCACACAAGCCTTTGATTTAAAAGAACAGCATCCTGAAACTGTGCGTTACACAGAAACTTTGGATTCTAGAAATAATTCCTTTACCCGTATGCACAGAGAGCCTGTGCAAATTAAACCTGCTTTAGAAGATCAATTTCGTGGAATTGTGCGCCAAGCCTATGACTATAGTTGTGGTTCAGCGGCTTTAACAACCTTGCTGAATGGTTATGTAGGAACACAATTAAACGAGCAACAAACCATGAGTGGTTTGCTGCGTTATGGAGAATACGAACGAATTATTGAACGTCGTAGTTTTTCACTATTGGATATGAAGCGCTTTGTCGCAGCTTTGGGCATGGAAAGTGGTGGATATCGCGGGGAATTTTCGGATTTAGTTAAACAAGGACAGCCTGCGATTGTGCCGATTTCCTATGCAGGTTTTAAACATTTTGTGGTGTATAAGGCATATAAAAATGGACGTGTCTATGTGGCAGACCCTGCATTAGGCAATATCAGTTTCGATGAAGAACGCTTTAAAGAAGTTTGGGAAAATAACACTTTATTTCTAATTAATGTCGCACCGCAACATCGTCAAACTATGTTGGCATTACAAGAAACAGATTTACGTCATGTGGAAGATGCAACAGTGAATCGTTATGCCTTTGTTGATATTCAATATCCACAATTTGCGATGGAAAAAATAGCCGATAAAGCATCAACGATACGTCTGGAACGTAATGTAAATAAAGATTCTGAAAATTACGGACAGTACGAGCATCGTTTTTTAAGACTCTACTACAAAAACAAATAATACATTGTTCACAACATACAAAAATAAAAAATGGAAGGGGTAAATCATGGAACGTAAATGGATGAATAAAACCTTATTGGCGCTTAGTATCCAAATGGTAATTGGGGTAGCGTATGCTGCAGAAGAGCCGCAATTAGGGGAATATGAAACCACAACTGAACAGGCAGAAGTATCAGATACAGCAGCATCAACTGCAGATACAAGTGCTGAAACAAATAGTGCGGTTGTCGCTGCAAATGGTGCACAAGCAGCATCATCTGCTTTGCAACAGCAAGAGGGCGACGCAACCAAAGAGGCGAATTTAGAGGAAGTGTTTACCTCGAATGAGCGTCAATATTCCCTTATGAGACAAGGTGAAATTTCATCTTATTATGATATTGATTATACCTATCATCGTGATACGCAGCTCGACCTTGAAATGGCTCAAGGTCAGTTGTATCAGCTTCGTGTGCAAGAAAATGCGTCCCACGCATTAACTAACACCTTCACCGCACAATATGGTTTGCGTGACAATTTAACTTTATCTGCTTCTGTACCATTGGTTGCAAAGTCAGACTTGTTAAAAGATGCCACGGCAGCAGGCTTGGGGGATATTTCTTTAGGTGCACGTTGGGAGCCATTCCCATTAAAAGCGGGGCGTTTACCTTTAATTTTATTCGCAAATTTATCGACCAAAACGGGGGATAGTCCTTACGAGATTAATCCTGTTAAAGATTTATCAACAGGTAAGGGTTACTACTCTGCAGGCATCGGTGCAAGTACGCGTAAGTATATTGACCCAGTTGTATTGTTTGCTTCTGCTTCAGCCAACTATGGTTTTAAAGAAAGCGGTCTCAATCAAATTCGCGGTAGACGTATAATTGAAGAATTTGAGCCAGGGATTAGTGGTGGTTTTGCTTTTGGTTTTGCATATTCGTTTAACTACGATGTGTCGATGACCATGTCTTATCAGCAGAGCTTCAATACTGGTTCTGAGTTTTTTTATGAAGGAGGTGAAAGCTATTCGCCTGCAGACCAAACCAGTGCGACTTTAGCTATTTCATTAGGCGTGCGCGTTTCGCCTGAAACCATTGTGAATGGTACGGTAGGAATCGGTCTGACCGAAGACGCGCCAGACGTATCACTTGGTTTGTCATTCCCACTGGATATTCTCGGTTTCGGTAAAAAAATTCGCTAAGAGGCTAGTCGCATGAAAATGATACGACTTCGCCCGTTAGTGACTGCAATTATACTGTCGGGCTGTTCAGGGGCTGCTTTTGCGCAGCTTGGACAAAACTTATCTGTCGATATTCGTTCTTTGACTATGGGGAATGCGGTCACTGCAGATCCTCCTGGTATTAGTGCGATTCACTTTAACCCTGCTGCACTGACCAAAATTGAAGGTTTGCAAACAGATGTGCAAGGGGTATTGGCACATTTTGATGTACAGCGTGAGCTTTCTGTTCCAGCAGGTTATGACGTATTTGGTTATTCTGATGACCCTGTGGTGTGTAACGATGGGCCAGAAATTTTGGCCGATTTTTGTACCGATTTTAAAGGTACAGTACAAGCCGATGTCGAATATCCAACGTTGTATGTCCCGATTCTGAAAAAATTTGTCGATTTAGGTAAGGGTATGCCACTGGCAGCGCCAACCAACGGTATTGCCTATAATCCACCTGGTTCCAAAGTAACCTTTGCCACCGCATTATATGCACCGCTGATTGCAGGCTTTGGTGCCGAAAATGGTAACCCTGGTAACTTTATGGGACAACAGGTTGCCTTAGAACGTATCACCTATCTTTCTCCATCTATTGCCTATCAAGTCAATGATGAATTGTCAGTCGGTGCGTCAATTGGGATGTCTTACCAAGCTATCGCCATGAATACCGATTTGCGCTTCCCGAATGAACTAATCGGGATGTTGCGTATGGTGGATGAGGTCGTCTGTACGCCATTTAAAGAAAATTCAGACATCATTACCGATATTTTGTTGCTCGGGATTTGTAATGCCGAAGAAGGTATGAATCCATTTTCGCGTTTTGGGCAAATGCAATTGGCGGTTGAGCAAAGTTTAAGCCCGAGTTATAACTTGGGTATTTTGTGGGAACCGACAGAAGATTTTAGCTTTGGTATGGTGTATCAGAGTGCAGCTAAAATGCGCTTGAAGGGCAAATATCATATTGATAACTCGAAAGCACCGCGTGAGTTAATTAATGGTTTGATGTCTTCACCAACAGGGCAGATTTTAGCGGCAATTTTAGGTTTCCCAAGTTATATTCCAGCCAGTGAGTCTGGTTTGGTTTCTATGGATTTTGAATATCCTGCGCACTTTCAAGCGGGGATGAAATATAAAGTCATGCCTGATTTACAAGTCAATTTTGATGTGGGCTGGACTGACTATAAAGCATGGGATAAATTCAAATTCGAGTTTGACCGTCAAATCTCAGCATTAAAAATTGCAAAATTGCTTTCGGAGCATGTGTCTGATGACAGTTTAGCTTTGCCATTAGAGTTTAAGTCACCGTGGAACTGGGGTGTTGGCATCGAATATTCAGCCACAGACCGTTTAAAACTGCGTGCGGGTTATGAACCACGTGGTAGTGCGATTCCTGACAATAAACGTAACACCATGGTACCAATTAATAATGCACGTTTATTCGGTCTGGGTGTGGGATATCGTTTTGATGCAGATACAGACCTTGATTTATCCATCGGCTTTTTACAAAGTAAGGATAAAATTCCAGCCAATACCAGTAGCTTAGCCAATAAGGAAGGTGTGAATAACCTGCTGTTAAACCCTTATGCGGGTTTGAATGTGAAAACGGATACAAAAATTACAATTCTTGGATTGAGTTATAGAACACGATGGTAAGTTCAGTACGGAAAATAAAACGGACTTTATTTTCAAAGTCGATACTCACACTGATTTTCAGTATGGGATCGGTGTGTTACGCGAATCAGTTTTACACCATTATTGGACCAGATGGTCGTCCAATTGTGGTGCAGCGTAATGCTGCAGAAAAAAAGCAAACGATACAGGCGTTGGAAACCGCACAAAAACAAAAGAAAGAGCAGCAAAAACCAGCTCAAACCGCTGTTCAAGCTGTTCCTGCACAACAAGTGATACCAGCCACCTCACTACAACTTAAAAGTGCATCGGAAAATGCTGCTCAAAAGACTCTCAAAGAGCAAATACAAGAAACTGCACCAAGCTCTAAAGTTGTTGTTCAGCAAGCAAGAACGATGCAACAGCAGCAAAAAGTACTCGTAACTCAAGATGTTGAGCAATCCAAGCCATCTTTAATTGCAGAGAAAACTGACATAGCCTCAAGCACACAGAAGCTTGTAAAAGCATCTAGCGTAGATGTTGAGAAAACCAAGCCAAAAATATCGAGTGTAATCGGCTTGGAAGAAAATTCTGCATCACCTCTTTCTCAGTCTGCAATTGTGGTTGAGGCGAAAGCTGAAACTGACGCGACATCATCAGGTTTTATGGAGATGGCGGGTGAACAGTATGTTAAAAGTGAGTATTTGGAAGATCAGGAGTTTAATTTAGAAGGAAAAAAACGCTTTTACAGTATGCCAGAAGGCATGATTGACACAAAAAACGGCGGCGGTACTCGCATGCAAGTGGTCGAACGTGAACGTGGTGTAAGCCGTTCCGTTCTCAATAAATTATTTAAAAAGCAATCGGTTGCTGAGCCTCACGCTATTGTTTTGGCTGCAGACTATTATCGTGTTAATCAAGCTGAAGCAATTGAGGGTTTGGGGCAGCAATGTTTTGCTGAAAGCAAAAAAAATAAAGCTAAAACCTTAAAAGCACAACAAGATTTAAATTTGTGGCCTAGAGCTCCCTTAACCGAAAAATTTGATTATGAATTGGTGAAGTTAGAAGGCAATATTCAAAATATTCAAATCAACTCTTATGCCATGAAGCAAAATCAACCGACCTTTTATTGGCCGTTTGTGGTTTTTCTGGATCAAAAAGGCTGTGTGATTGAAGGTGCAGGTGGTTTTAGAAATCAGGATACTGCAGGCAATGTCTTACGACACGAGGTAATAGAAGGTATGCTGCAACTTCCAAAAAATAGCCACTATGTATTATTAACGCCATTGGCTTCTGCAGTGGATATGGAACATCGCGCGCTCAGTAACCAAGGGCAATTAAAACTCATTGCGATACGCTAACAACAATAAGAGAATTCAGGATGAAAACAAGACATATTTTACCTTTTGCAACGACAGCATTGATGGCGGCATTGAGTGGTTGTGGTGGAGAAAGTGCCAATATTAATCCAGAGCCTAATGCTGTGGCGTATATCAATGGAAGTTGTGCCAGTACAGCAAAAAACTGCGTGGAATTTGCATTGGATTATCCTGTGGATGGTTTGAATTTTACCTGTAGCAGTGATACCAGTAAAACCTACATCACCATGATTGAGCCGAAAAGTAATGCGGCAACAGGTAAATGTAGTGAAGGAGATAAAGTCCACTTCTTTATTCAGGAAAAGACCAATCAATATATTGATTTAGGCACAGTATCATTGTCTGATATTGGAATGGTCAGTACTGCAGGCGCGGGTTATCCACGTTTAAGTGTGTTAGATATGGCACGTGGATTAACAGGACGCCAAGCAACGAGTTTAAGTAGTAGTGACGAAACTATACAGGTCGCGACTGCAATTGTACGTGTTTTACAGGCTTTATCTCTTGAAAATAAAAATTTTGTCGCAGGCGATATTCAGCCTTTAACGATTACGACACTCAAAAAAGAACAATTGGCAAATGTTGCTGAGTCCGTTGAGCTTGGTGACTATCGTTCAGGGGCTTATGCCAGTATTTTACGCCCGTGGGTAGATGTGTCACAGGTATCTCAAGATGATGCTTATCAAGCATTAAACACCTTGGTTTACATGAATAACTCGGCATCTTATCAAGCTAACTATCCGATTTTAGCCAAAGAAGACTCACAATTGCCACAGGGTTTATATGGCTGTAATTTGGCAGACTGTAAATCTACGGTCGCAGATTTGAAACACCTCATTGGGCAGTATCAACTGATCACAGACCGTTCAGGATATACCTTTGGATATGGTATGCAGTGGAAAGGTGCAGTGTCTGCAAACACCACTAACCCAATTTTAACTGTGAGCGGTGAATTGATTCGTAAAGTGCGTCCTGAGCGTATGGTTGCAGCAGCACAAACCACATGGGTCAACC
Source organism: Acinetobacter sp. YH12058 (assembly GCF_013419805.1). NCBI lineage: Bacteria > Pseudomonadati > Pseudomonadota > Gammaproteobacteria > Moraxellales > Moraxellaceae > Acinetobacter > Acinetobacter sp. YH12058. Next base: position 27,486 of record NZ_VOZL01000020.1, on the reverse strand, counting down.
CATTGAATAAACGTATTCAGGGGCCATTCCATTTTAGTGTGAATGACAATACGGCTGATGATTTTAAAATTACCCAAGGTAAGGTGTTTAATGATTATTTAATTGCGGGCACGGAAGGTTTTTATAAATTATTGACCAAATCTACAACAGCGAATCTTGCAGATTATGGTCAATGGCAACAAACTATAGGCACTGATCAGTTCAAAGGTTCTTTTGATGCCTATAAATTCTTTTCTGTGAACTTTTTGGATAATCGCGTTTTTAAAACCCAAAAAAATGTACCTTTAGGCAGTCGCTATATTTTCCCAATTTATGCAACCTTGACCTTTAATTTTGATGGCGGAACGACGACAGATAGCATCAAATTAGGTGTTGTTTTAGATGAAGATGGCAATATTCGTACAGATATAGCACCAAATGCCACAGAAACCGATATGTCTGGTCAGTGTGCAGCAATTCGTCAGTCTGGTGCTGAATATGTTGATACAAATGGTGTGCAGCAATACCGTATAGGTGTGTTAGGTGCAACCGATATCGACAATAAAGCAGTTACTTTGCGTATGATTTTGGCCAATCCAATATTTCATAAACTTGATGGCGCAGTCATTGGTTTGAATACCAAAATTGAAGCGGTTGAAGGTGGAAATGGTCAAGTGGTGGGCGGTGCACGTGCCAATATTGGCAATTTAGTTGCAGCCAACTCTACACGTATTACATTGTCTGATTTCAATGGCTCAACAGTGAAGTGGAGCAATATTTATCATGCGCAACTTGCAACTTACGTGGCTCAAAACCCAGCTTTAGCAACCGATACAGATAAAGCTTTGGTGAAAGCCCAAGGTGGAGCTGTAAGTCTAGATGTTGCCGAATGTTATAACCCAGATAAAGTGCGTATTTAGCATTAATTTCCTATGATATAGAGATGAAAATAGCTCACTACTCAGTGGGCTATTTATTATTCAGATTTTAGCTTGATTCAAATGAACATCATGTGGGGTTTTTAACCCGTATGATCGGTACGTGAACCTAAGGTTTCTAAGTGGGTCGTGAAATGGTTGTTTTTTCGATCTGCAAAGTAGTGTTGTAAAGTACGTTCTACACTTGGGAAAGCCAATTCAGACCACGGAATTTCATCTTCACTAAACAAGCGTGATTCGATGGTTTCTTCACCTGCACCAAATTGACCATTCAACAATTGAGCTTTGAACAGCACATAAATTTGCCCAATCCGTGGAATGTTATACATGCAATAAAGTTGTTCGATTTCAATTTCCGCTTCGGCTTCTTCGCGGGTTTCACGGGCAGAACCTTGCTCCATGGTTTCAAACATTTCCATATAGCCTGCGGGTAAAGTCCACAAACCATAGCGTGGTTCAATTGCACGACGACACAACAATACTTTATTTTCCCAAACGACCAATGCCCCACAAATGACTTTTGGATTGACATAGTGAATATTGCCACATGCGCTACACACTTGACGTAATTGCTGATCGCCAAGCGGAATTTTCGTTGTTGTTTTTTGTCCACAATTTCCACAAAAGTTCATAGTGATCGTCATTGTTGAAGGGAGTTCTCAGAATAACTGAAAATTTCAACTTTGGCATCCTCTCTATCTATTGCCCACCTATTTCAGCTATGATGAAAACTTAGACAAGGAGAATTATAAGGCATGATTGATCATTCGCTCACGCATCTATTACAGCAACGTTTGCGCTTTTCTAAAACGTTCATGGAAGCGCATGCAGCGGTATTGATTGCCATTACCGACGAGTCTGATCCAAAGGTATTGCTAACCCGCCGTTCTACCTTACTCAATAATCACGCGGGTGAGGTGTCTTTCCCTGGTGGCAAACGCGATCCGCAAGATACCAGTAATATTGTGGTGGCATTGCGTGAAGCGCAGGAAGAAACCGCATTAAATCCATTTGAAGTGCAGTTGATTGGTGACTTGCCAATGCAAAAAGCCCGTAATGGAATGTTGGTTAAGCCTGTGGTGGGGCTGATTCCTCCAAAAGTAGAATTAATTCCACAACCTTCAGAAATTGATCGGATCTTTTTTGCCTCTTTACAGCATTTAATGGAAGCGCCACCAACGCCGTATGAAGTGAGCTTTGCACAACAAAAATTATATTTTCCTAGTATGCAGGTTGAAGATGAAGTGGTTTGGGGCTTAACAGCGCGGATGTTGGTGTCTTTATTTGAATATGGTTTGGATTATCGTAAAGAATGGCCGTTTTTGTTAAATTCACCAACATTTAAGAAATAGAAAAATTTTGATGTGAAGATAGGAAGGAACCATGTTGTATAAATTTAAAGGATATGCCCCGAAAGCAATGCAGCAACCGTGGGATGGTTGGGTGGCGGATAATGCCACGGTCATTGGTCAGGTTGAGTTGGGACAGAAAGTTAGTATTTGGTTTGGGGCTGTGGTACGTGCCGATAACAGTAAAATCAAATTGGGTAATTTTAGTAATGTTCAGGAAAATGCTGTTTTGCACACCGATGCAGGTATTGAAATGCAGATTGGTGATTATGTGACTATTGGACATCTGGCGATGTTACATGGTTGTACCGTGGGCGATAACACCCTGATTGGTATTAATGCAGTGGTGCTGAATCATGCGGTGATTGGTAAAAACTGTATTATTGGTGCCAATGCTTTAATTCCTGAAGGGAAAGTGATTCCCGATAATTCTGTGGTGATGGGTTCTCCCGGTAAAGTGGTTAAGACTTTGGATGAGTCTGCAGAAGCACGTTTAAAAATGAGTGCGCTGCACTATGCTGAACATTTTCAGCATTTTGTAAACCTAGAGCCTGCAACACTCTAAAATAGAATTTGCATCGTTTAGTCAAACGCATTTTTTAGCTGTAATTACATAGAATTTTATACTCAGGAATTGCAATCTAAGGCATGTAAATCCTCGCGTGAATTTCAGGAGTGGAGTATCATAACGCCAATTTTTGATATTTACTCCTTGAAGGTTGTGCATGAAATTGCTGGCATTGGAAACTGCCAATGAGCAGTGTTCCGTTTCGATTGTAGATGAAACACAGGAACTCTTTTTTCAATTAGATGCGCGAGCAAAAGCACAAACGCAAACCATCTTACCGATGATTGAGCAAGGCTTTGCTGAAACTCAAATTAGTACGGCTGATCTGACTGCAATTGCCTTTAGCCGTGGCCCGGGTTCTTTTAGCGGTGTGCGAATTAATGCGGCAGTCACGCAAGCTTTGGCGTGGGCGCATGATGTGCCTGTAATTCCTGTATCGACTTTGCAGGCATTGGCGCAGGCGGCTTATCGTCTTGAAGGATTAACTGCAGTTACGGCTGTGTTGGATGCACGCATGAATGAAGTGTATATCGCCAGTTTTGAGCTAGATGCACAAGGAATCATGCAGGCGGTTGATCAGGAACAATTATTGAATTATAGCGATGCTGCACAGACGGTACGCTTTCAATTGGTCGGTTCTGGTGCAGGTCTCATTGATCAAGAACAAATACAATACAAAGGCTTAAGTGCAACCGCACAAGATATTGCTACTATTGCACGCGTCTGTGCACAGCAACAGCAATGGGTCAGCGCAGAACAAGCATTGCCTGTCTATTTACGTGACAATGCTTGGAAAAAAATTCCAGAACAAGGCAAGGCATAATTAGGGTTATTTATGGATCTTTTACTGCTGCTCAAAGCGGCAATTATGGGTATTGTAGAAGGGATTACCGAATTTCTACCCATTTCTAGCACAGGACATTTGATTCTCGCTGCAGAGCTAATGGACTTTTGGACCAAAGAAAAAAGCGATGTATTTGTGATTGCCATTCAAATGGGAGCAATTGCAGCGGTCATTTATGAGTACTGGACACGTCTATGGGGCGCAGCCACAGGCATGTTTACTGGCGAAGAAAAAGGTCGACGCTTGGGCTTTGGTCTGATTATGGCATCTATTCCAATTATTCTGATTGGATTGACCTTTGGGCAGACTGTAAAAGAATTACTCTTTAATGATGTTGCCGTGGCGATTGGTTTGATTATTGGCGGTTTTATTATTATGTGGATTGAAAAACATCCACCACAAGTACGTGCCCATGAGGTTGAAGACCTAACTTATCGAGATGCGATTTGGATTGGTCTAATTCAGGTATTGTCGCTGATTCCGGGGACTTCGCGTTCAGGTGCAACTATTATTGGCGCGATGTTCTTGGGTGTATCGCGAAAAGCAGCAACTGAGTTTTCCTTCTTTTTGGGAATTCCTGTCATTATTGGCGCAGGCTTGCTCGACTTATATCAAAGCTATGATGTATTCCAAACTACTGAAGATTGGACCGTACTCAGCTTCGGGATCATCGTCTCTTTTGTTTCCGCACTTTTGCTGATCCGTGCATTGGTGGCTTATGTGGCGAAACGTGATTTTATGATTTTTGCTTGGTATCGTATTGCTTCAGGTTTAATCATTTTATTGTTCGCATTCACAGGTTGGAAACTATGGTAAGCGAACTTCGCTTATACACCGAAGCCGAGTGGCTCACTCAAGCACAGCATTATTCTGCTGTGCTTTTGTCTAGAGGTGTGCAAACGCGCATTGAAACAGTAGAAAAACTCAATGCGCGTTTTTTGCGTTTGAACCCTGAGTTGGCATTGTGTATAGATGCTGAAGGGCTGTGGTTGTGTGCCAATGGTATGAAAATGCAACCCGATTGGAAAGCTGAAGTTGGGCGATTGAAACGTGCCTCTTTAAAATCGGAAATGATCGCTCGCGCCTGCAATTTGTCGGAAAAACCAAGCCTGATTGATGCTACGGCAGGATTAGGACACGACAGCTTGCTCATGGCACACTTAGGTGCTCAAGTCACGTTATTGGAACGTCATCCTATTCTTTTTACTTTGTTGGAAGATGCTAAACGCCAAGCCGCAGATGATCCTTTTTTAGCAAGTGTTGTTGCCCGTATCCAGTTGGTCTTTACAGATTCAGCAGATTATTTACGTAACTGTGCGGTGCAGGGCAAAGTGGTTGATGTGGTGTATTTAGACCCGATGTTTCCGCAGCGAGATCAACATCAACAGGCGCAGAAAAAGCAGGCTCAAGTCAAAAAACAAATGCAGTTATTACATTTGTTGTTACCTGAAGATGGCGAAATGGATTTGGGTGATCATTTACTGGGTTTGGCACAGCAAATTGCCAAACGTGTTGTGGTGAAGCGTCCGCGTTTGGCAGTATTTTTGGCGGGGAAGGAAACCACACATCAATGGCAGGGTGATGCTTGCCGATTTGATGCTTATTTCCAAGCAAATTGGAACAACGGGTAGATTTCTACCACTAAAGCAGTGGCAAGGCGTTCAATGCTTCTATAATGCGCAAAGATTTGTTATATAGTTAAAATTGACAATTGATAATTACGACGACAAGCATAAACTTGGAGTGTGGAAACGCGAGCTGCGATTAACAGAATCCTATGATTGACTTCAAACCCTCCATTAATTTTTGGCACGATTTTAAAAGCAACCAAGCCGCAGGCGTTTGGTTATTTTTGGGTTCGCGACGCTCTTTGCAAATTATTCGTCCTTCTATCTTACAACTGATTTTTTGGGGGATTTTAGGTGGTCTTGCCAATACCTTATTCAGTTGGTTGGTCGCGGGAGAAGTGGGTGAATTTAACCCACAAGGTTTGGTCAGTTATGCCTTGTGGCCCTTTATTGCCTTAATTGTCGGAATTATTCTTTCTCAGCGTGTCAATAACCCGCGTTTATTGTTAGTACCTGCTTTGTTGTGGTTGGTATTAGATACTCACGTTGCATTATTACAAAGCTTGATTCAATACATGGGCATGATGGATGTCTTGCCGTATGTGTTGTATGACTATTTGCCTACCATTTTTATGGTGCTATTTGTTTGGCAAAGTTTGGCAGTGGTATGGGTGTTTTCACGTGAATTGCATTGGCCGTGGTGGGAACGTGCGCTGATTGTTTTGGCGACCTTATTCACTTTGGTAGTTTGGCAAATGTCAGTGAAAAGTCAGCCCATTTGGAAAGTAGAAGAAGTTCCACCAAGTCTAAGCGAAGAAGCTTTTTATGCACAAAGTCGTGTACTCAATAAAGCTTTAGACAGTATTCAATATGGGGAATTTGCTCAATCGCATTGGTACTTTTTAGGTGTTGCAGGGGCGAGTTATCAAGACGTATTTATGTCTGAAATTGAGCGCATTCGTGAACAGTTTGATACCCGTTTTGGTACTTTTGGGCGTTCGATGGTGTTAATTAATAACCCAATGACCCGCAATGTAATTCCAATTGCTTCGCAAACCAGTATTGAATTAGCGCTGCGCCGTATTGGACAGCGCATGAACCGTGAAAGTGATGTGCTGTTTTTATATATGACCTCACACGGTTTAAAAGATCATTTTGAAATTGAAAATGCACCACTTGACTTAAATCAGGTCGATCCGAAATGGTTACGCGATACTTTGGATAAATCGGGTATTCGTTGGCGTGTGATCGTCATTTCAGCCTGTTATTCAGGTAGCTTTGTATCCGCCTTGCAAGATGATAATACCTTGGTGATTACTGCATCGGCAGCAGATCGTGAGTCGTTTGGTTGTTCAAACGAAGCTGATTATACTTATTTTGGTCGTGCCTTTTTTGATCAGGCTATGCGTGAACAAAACTCTTTTGCTAATGCTTTTAATGAAGCCAAAGTGACTGTGGCGAAATGGGAGCAAGCGCAAGGTTTTGAACCTTCAGAGCCACAATGGGCAATTGGTAAAAATATGGAATTGATGTTGCCACAATTAGAGCAGCGTTTGTTTCCTCAAAAAAGTGTTGCAACATCGGCTGAAATTCAATTGAGTGCACAATCTGTTCAATAAGCCAAAGAGGAGAGGGTGATGGAGTTAATTCAGAACAACCGCTGTTTTGAGGGTGAGCAACGGATTTATCGTTTTCATTCAAATGCTTTACAGACTGAAACTCAGTTTGGCATTTTTTTACCAGAACAAGCTTTGGCGGGGCAGGCGTGTCCTGCGGTATTTTATTTGGCGGGTTTAACGTGTAACGAAGAAACCTTTGCGATTAAAGCACATGCGCAGCACATGGCAGCACAATTGGGATTAATCTTGATTAGTCCAGATACTTCACCACGTGGTGAAGCTGTTGCGAAAGGCGACCATTGGGATATTGGACAGGGTGCAGGTTTCTATATCAATGCGACACAATCACCGTGGGCGGCACATTATCAAATGGAAACTTTTGTCACCGATGAGCTTTATCAATTGGTGCTGCAACAGTTCCCAATTCAGGCACAGCACGTTGGCATCATGGGGCACAGTATGGGCGGTCATGGTGCATTGACCCTCGCGTTTAAATATCCTGAAAAATTTAAGTCAGTGTCTGCTTTTGCTCCGATTTGTGCGCCAAGCCAATGCCCGTGGGGTGAAAAAGCGTTTTCGAATTATTTAGGTACAGATCAGCAAGTATGGTTACAGCACGATGCGACTGCTTTGGTGCAGGCCAAAGGTGCATTGTTCAGTGAAATTTTGATTGATCAGGGATTGAAAGATCAATTCTACAGTCAGCTCAATCCTGCATTATTTCAGCAAGCTTGCGATGCGGTTGGGCAAAAATTGAGTTTGCGGGAACATGCAGGCTATGATCATGGCTATTATTTCATTCAAAGCTTTATAGATCAGCATTTGCAATTCCATGCGGTACAATTGCAAGCGGACTAAGCCAAGTACTCAATTTTACGCATTGATTTTTAAACTTTTCTAGGCAAGTTGTTCACTTTTTATTAGAATGTTGAAGACTTGCTTTTTTACCATTTGGAAACATTGCTCATTTGGGTTTGAGTGTCTGGGTAAAATAACGACCGCACAATAAAATAAATAAGGCATCACATGCACAATTCAGAATGGGATTCACCACAACAAGCAACGCCATCTTCCCCGTTTTTTCCAGTGGAACCGACAACGCCACCCGCACGGAATCCATTACTTGGACGGATTCATCATTTTCAGTTTCATGGTAGCGCCTCAGAGTATTTTGGTATTTGGATTGTCAATATTTTGTTGATGATCGTGACCTTTGGGCTGTATGCACCGTGGGCAAAAGTACGTCGTTTGCGCTACTTTTATGGCAATACCGAATTAATCAAACGTCGTTTTGATTTCACGGGCATCCCACATAAAATTTTATTGGGACGTTTAATTGCTATTGGAATTTATGTTGCGATCTCGGTGATTTCCAATTATTCAGTCAAAGCAATGGTCATTGGCGTGGTGGTTTTATATTTAGCTGTGCCGTGGTTGATTCGAGCGACCATCCGTTTCAAGGCGCGAAATAGTAAATTTGGCAATGCCCGTTTTTATTTTTCAGGCAGTAACAAAGAAGCCTATTGGGTATTTTTAAAATGTATCGTAATTAATTTGTTTACTTTGGGCTTATTTTTTCCTGTGTTGGTGTGGATGTATAAGCGCTATTGCCTAGACCATTTATATGCAGGGCAGCTTAAATTTAAGCTGAAAGCAGATTGGCCTGCTTATATGCGCGCGATGTATATGCCTATTTTATTGTTCTTTGGCATTTTGCTTGCTGTCGGGATGATGTTGGCTTTGGCAGGACAGTTGAGTCGCAATCCTACGCAGTTGGTTTGGTTGTTTTTAGCGGTTTATTTGTTGGGGATATTTTTAATTTGGCCGTTGATGTCGGCGCGAATTTTTATCACCACATGGAACAATACCAGTATCAGTCGTAGTGAATTTCAGACCGATTGCGGACAGTGGCACTATACTTGGATTGTGGTGACCAATTGGATTGTGAAAGTTCTGAGCTTGGGTTTAATGACCCCATGGGCAGCCATTCGTTTATATCGCTATCAGGTTGAGTCTTTAAGTCTACATTTAAAAAATGATCCAGATTTGATGATCAATAAACTGCAAGCTGAACATAGCGCACTTGCAGAAGAACTCAGTGATATTTTTGATATTGATGTATCGCTGTAAGCTAGGAGAAGAAGATGGCAGCACAGATCGTGGATGTGGTGTTTTATGATGGTGTAGTGTCTAAACCATGGGCTGCCAAAATCTCTCCTATAGATGCTCAGTCGGTACTTATTCGTTATGGTGAAAATTTACAGCAACAACGACACTATCATTATCAAGACATGATGTTGGTGGGCGCACTAGGTAAAATTCAACCTGTCATTGAACTTAAAGACGATGCACGTATTGAATTTTCCGAAGCCTTGCCTGAATGGTTTCAACTGCGAAATAAACAGGTGCAGCATTCTATTTGGAAATTGGAACGTACGCCAAGCCTAATTGTATTTAGTCTGGTTTTTGTGTTGTTGATGGTATTTGCCACAGTGCAATGGGGCATCCCAAGTGCATCCAAATACGTTGCTTTTCAGTTACCTGCGAATACCTTAAAGCAAATTGGTGATGAAGCAGAGCGTTATATCTTAGACATGACAGCGCCAAGCCAACTGCCCGCAGCGCGTCAGCAGAAAATTCTAACAGATTATCGACAGCTTATTGCAGGAGATACACCTGCCAAAGTGCTGTTTCGACAAGGTGATCGCTTAGGCGCGAATGCTCTGGCAATTCCGAATAACACCATTATTTTGACCGATGAATTGGTGGAATTGGCGGAGAATGATCAGGAAATCATTGGCGTGTTGGCACATGAACAAGGGCATTTGGTAGAACGACACAGCTTGCAACAGGCTTTATCGAGCTTAGGGTTTAGTATTATTTTGCTCGCGATTACAGGAGATGGTACAGATTTAGTTTCGACCTTGCCTGTGGCGCTCGTGGGGGCAAATTATTCACGTAATTTTGAATCTGAAGCAGATTATTATGCTTTAAATACGATGCATGCTCAGGGCATTCCAACCATTCATTTTGCCCATTTTCTGGAGCGTTTGGCAGAAGATGCAGGTGAAGACACCGCCAAAAGCCCTTTGGATTTTTTACAAAGCCATCCTGCAACACAAAAACGTATTCAAGCGGTTAAGGATTTTGAACAAACGCAGCGTTTAGCGCCTTAACATGAAACAGTTAGTACCGTTGCCAAACCGCGCTCAATTCTGTTTGTCCCATACGACTTAAATGATCAAGCACGACTTGTTCGAGGTAACTTAAATCTGTTTCAGTATTTTTTACCTGAATTTCAACTACAAGCTCATGTGTTTGGGGTATAAGTAGAATTGTGGCACTTGGCATCATAATTTGGTATTGGGTTGCGCTTTCTGCAACGTCAAATTTATGTTTCCAGTGGTTGAGTAGACGCTTGGCAATACGGCTTGCTTGCGTTGTTTGAATATGGGCAGAACTGTTCATCATCTGTTGAAACCAGCATGTTGTTCAAATGAGTAATGGTGTTCACCATAACAAAGCCAGACTGAAAGAACAGTGGAGTGCTGCAACAGAGCGTTGCGGAGATAGAATTATCAAATTGGCTGATCGACCTGAATCATCGAACTGAATGATCCAATCGTAACAGAATCCACCACACCAAGCAGTCTTTGCTATAATGCGCCACAATCCCAATATTTAGCTAGGTTCTCCCATGTCCAAGCCTTATTTAATTGCGCCGTCTATCTTATCTGCAGATTTTGCTCGTCTAGGCGAAGAAGTGGAAAATGTACTTCAGGCAGGTGCCGATGTGGTGCATTTTGATGTGATGGATAATCACTATGTACCGAATTTAACTTTCGGTGCAGGTGTATGTAAGGCATTGAAAAACTATGGTATTACTGCACCAATTGATGTGCACTTAATGGTAAAACCTGTAGACCGCATGATTGGTGATTTTCTAGAAGCGGGCGCAGACATTATCACGTTCCATCCTGAAGCTTCAGAGCATATTGACCGTTCATTGCAACTGATTAAATCGGGTGGGGCAAAAGCGGGTTTGGTCTTTAACCCTGCTACACCGCTGCATTATTTAGATTATGTACTTGATAAAGTTGATCAGATTTTACTCATGAGTGTGAACCCTGGTTTTGGTGGGCAAAAATTCATTCCAATGACTTTAGAGAAATTACGTCAGGCACGTCAAATCATTGATGCTTCAGGTCGTGATATCCGTTTAGAAGTCGATGGTGGTGTGGGACCTGCCAATATTCGTGAAATTGCAGAAGCGGGCGCAGATATGTTTGTTGCAGGCTCAGCAATTTTTGGCAAGCCAGACTATAAAACGGTGATTGATGAAATGCGTGCTGAATTGGCAAAAGTTGGCGCAGTCGAAGTATAAATTTCTACAATCACAAGTGCTTATGCTGTGGATAACTTTGTAGATAACCGTATGGATATCTATGTTGATAACACTATGGATAAGCCGATTAATTTATAAACATTTGTACATCAATTGTTTATGACTTATACAAAATAAGTATAAAAAGGATTCAGTCGAATCCTTTTTGTTTATTTTAAATACACTGAATTTATTGAGTATTTACTCAGTTAATTATAAAAATAAGTTGCTTAATATATAACTTGATTGTTTTAGTTGGCTTTTAAATCGCACGGATTCACTCTGTTTTTCAATGCAGAAGATATTGTGTATAAGTGGGGCTTGAATTATATTGAGTGCATTGTAGATTGTGGATTGTACTTGGCAAAAATGTTCAATTCTTGTGCAAGTTCAGGTCTGCATCTTTCATACTCAGGAATTTATTTAGTGCTGACTCAACCCTACAAACAAATGTGGTTTGTTGTCCTGATGGCATTTGTCATAGGGTGGAGTGGTATTGTTAGTGCTGCGGTAAAACCTGCACATGATTGGATGATGTCAAATCAGGCAGCAGGGTCTGAGATTCGACATTCTGCAACCGCAGCGAGTGAAATGACATCTTTACCAGATTGTCATACCACAGCTTTACAAACGCATCCTGAAACCAAGCAGCATATATCTGGGCATGATGCCAAGGCCAACCATCATCTCAGTCAGCACACATCCGCAACGGATACCGATTTAAATGCGGCAGATTGTTATGGCTCGGCTGATTTTTCTACTGCAAAGATGAATTGTCAGGACTGTGCGCAGTTGCATTGTCAAAGCTTAAACAGTGTGTTGAATGTGCAAGTCCCTGAACTGATTCAACCTATAGCATTTACATCGGTCAATATTCTATTGCCTGCTTATCAAGCTCAACATTTACTTGGGCATTGGCAGCAAATTTTACGTCCACCCAAAGCTTAATCCTGAATTCAAAACACCTTTACGTTTTATTTTAAGGATTAAGTCATGTCTAAATTTTATCAGCCTGCGCTGTTTTTAACAGTCTGTGCATTGTGTTCGAGTTCTGCATTTGCTGCGGTCAAGGAATATCACCTGACCATTGCAGAACAAACGGTCAATATCACGGGAAAACCTGTTCAACGTATTACAGTCAATGGACAATTTCCCGCGCCTGCACTCGAATTTGAAGAAGGCGATGAGGCGGTAATTCACGTTAATAATCAATTAAAAAATCAGGACTCATCTATTCACTGGCATGGTTTATTGTTGCCCGGTTTGATGGATGGTGTGCCTGGATTTAATGGTTTTCAAGGGATTAAGCCACAAGGACATTTTGTTTATCAATTTAAAGTACGTCAAAGTGGTACCTATTGGTATCACGCACATTCCAAAGGTCAGGAACAAGATGGTCTATACGGCTCTTTGGTGATTCATCCTAAAGCCAAGCCAGCCGTAAACGCACATGAATACACAGATCGTGATTATGTGGTGATGCTGTCAGATTTTCATGAAAAATCTAGCAATCAAATTCAGAAAGATTTAAAAATTTCAGCCGAGTTTTATCAAAATCAGCGTGAAACCTTAGGTGATGTTTGGCGTCAAGTACAGCGTGATGGGCTAAAAGCCACATGGTCAGACCGCAAAATGTGGAATCAGATGCGCATGCTGAAAACCGACCTTTCCGATGTCACAGGCTATACTTTTTTAATGAATGGCAAGACACCTGAACAGAACTGGACAGGTGTATTTAAGCCAAATGAAAAAGTGCGTTTACGTTTTATCAATGCCTCTGCCATGTCGTTTTATGATGTGCGGATTCCAAACTTAAAAATGACAGTGGTCAGTGCCGATGGTCAGCCAGTCAAACCTGTTACTGTGGATGAATTTCGTATCGGCACTGCAGAAACCTACGATGTGATTGTTGAACCTCAAGCAGCGCATTATCAAATTGAAGCGGAATCAATAGACCGCTCAGGTTTTGCTGTGGGTAGCTTGCAGAGTGAACTTCATTCTGCAACATCAAATCTACAGCTCCCTGCAGCGCGCCCGCGTGCTTTACTCACCATGCAAGATATGGGGCATGCTACAGAGCATTCAGGCGATGATCATTCCAAGATGAACCATGCAACGATGTCTGAAATGGATCACTCAAAAATGAATCATGCAGCGATGTCTGAAATGGATCATTCCAAAATGAACCATGCAGCGATGTCGGATATGGATCATTCCAAGATGAACCATGCAGCGATGTCGGAAATGGATCATTCCAAGATGAACCATGCAGCAATGTCGGAGATGGATCATTCCAAGATGAATCATGCAGCGATGTCGGAAATGGATCATTCCAAGATGAACCATGTAGCGATGTCAGAAATGGATCATTCCAAGATGAATCATGCGGTAATGTCGGAAATGGATCATTCCAAGATGAACCATGCAACAATGTCTGAAAATACGCATACACAACATGGCATGCCTTCAACAGAACACAAAAATGCGGTGGTATATGGATGGGCAAATGCTTCTACACCCGCGGGGCATAAAGCCTTGCACTATGAAGATTTGAAATCGCTGCAGCCACAAGCAGATACACGTGAACCAAGCAGTGAATTGGTCGTGCGTTTAGGCGGTACGATGGAGCGTTATATCTGGACAATCAACGGTAAGAAATTTAGTGATGCCACACCACTCAAGGTGAAATATGGTGAGCGTATTCGGATTAAATTTATCAATGACAGCATGATGGCACATCCAATGCATTTACATGGCATGTTTATGCAGTTGGAAAATGGTCAAACGGCAGCAGAAATGCCGAATAAACACACCTTAATTGTGCCGCCAGGTCAAACTGTAACTGCACTGCTTACTGCAGATGAATTAGGTGAATGGGCAATACATTGTCATTTGCTCTATCACATGAGCGCGGGAATGATGAATAAATTGATTGTAGCGCAGGTGAGTGAAAATGAACCGCTTTCAACCACAGCAATTCAAGCCACTCAAACCCCTTCAGCGACAGCGCAAAAAGGAGCAGCACATGCACAACATTAATCTTTTTGCGAAAACAGTTTTAAGTATTTCTGTCTGCTGCATCAGTACAGTTGGGCTAGCAGCGACAGAGGTGCATAGTGCACATGCCAGTTCAGCAGAGATTGCAACAATTGCAGCTCAGGCTGATACTCAATCGCATCAATCGCATCAATCGCATCAATCGCATCAATCGCATCAATCGCATCAATCGCATCAATCGCATCAATCGCATCAATCGCATCAATCGCATCAATCGCATCAATCGCATCAATCCGATTCGTCCGTGCAAGAGTCGCAGTCACACGATCATCGTAAAGAACATGGTGCGCAGGTGTACGCGGTGAGCACTTTAGATACGCAATGGCAAGTGAATGATCATGCCGAGGGAGTGCTCAAATCTAAATTACAAACTCGTATCGGAACTGATGAAAACAAGTTGTTTGTGAAAATTCATAGCGATAAGCAAGAGTCACAAGCGACTGAATATGATGCCAAGTTGTTATACAGTCGTATGATTTCAGATTTTTGGGATGTGCAAGCAGGTGTGCGTTATCGACACGAAGTGAATCAGCAAGAGCATCAAACAGACCGAGAAGATAAGTTTGACGCTGTGTTTGGCTTACATGGTTTAGCTCCATATTTTTTTGAAACCGATGCTTATTTTTATTTGGGTGAGGATCAATATGCGGCTTTGAGTTTGGAAACCACACGGGATCTGTTATTGACTCAGAAATTGATCGCACAGCCTTATTTAGATGTAGATGTTATTCTGCAGGATGATGCCAAATATGCGAAAAAAACAGGACTCAACCGCGCAGCTGTGGGTGTGGAAATGCGTTATGAAATCAGCAAGAACATCATGCCGTATATCAGTGCAGGTTATGAGTATACGAAAGGTGATCAACACACTGATTGGCAGTCTGCAACCGATTCCGAGCAGAGCGGCTTATATGCGATAGGCTTGCGTTTCAGGTTTTAATGATTAGGGGTATTTATCAATGATTAAGTCAATGGATCGTTGCTGCTTCTAAATAGAATAGATTGTCCCTAAATACATAGGCTTGGTTTATACTGAGCCTATTGTATTTTTGGGTGTGGCGTATGTCTTCATCAACTCAAGATCCTCAATCGAATCAAGATAAAAACTTAGAAAACCAAAATCTAAACAATACTGGCTGTGGTTGTGATACGCAAAAAAATGTAAACCAGCCTTGTGCAACTGCGCCTACACACTCCAAGTCATGTGGCGATACAGGCTGTGGTTCGTCTTGCGATACAGAAAAAAGCTGTGCTGATCAAAATAGCTGTACATCTGCAACGACTGCCAAGGCAGATAAAGCAACAATTTTGGATTCGGAACTTTTGAGTCCGTGGGTGAGTGCATACCATATTCCTAAAATGGATTGTGGCGCAGAAGAACAAATGGTGCGGATTGCTTTGGCAGATCATAATGATATTGCAGCCTTGTCTTTTGATTCACCTGCACGACTTTTAAAGGTTTATCACAGCAACCAATCTGCCACAGAAATTACCCATAAATTAGAAGCATTGGGTTTGGGTGCTGTGTTGCAACAGACTGAAGCCAATACACAAACTGAACTGCCTGTATCTAACAGCGCTGCACAACAAAAAGTGCTATATGCCTTGCTTGGTATTAATGCCGCTATGTTTTTGGTGGAATTAATTGCAGGTTTAATTGCATCTTCGACTGGGTTAATTGCTGACTCCTTGGATATGTTTGCCGATGCCGCCGTGTATGGTTTGGCTTTATTTGTCGTGGGTCAATCCGCCAAGAAACAGCTCAAAGCTGCACATTTGTCTGGTTGGGTACAACTGGGTTTGGCTGCACTGGTTATCTTTGATGTCCTGCGCCGTTTCTTCTTAGGCAGTGAGCCTGAATCCATGTTGATGATGGTCATTGGTGCTGTGGCATTGCTGGCAAACGTCACCTGTTTATGGCTAATTTCAGGGCATAAAGATGGTGGAACCCACATGCAAGCCAGTTATATTTTTTCCGCCAATGATGTGATTGTGAATTTAGGTGTGATTATCGCGGGCGGTTTGGTGATGCTGACAGGGTCGAATTATCCAGACCTGATTATTGGCTTAGTTGTGGCCATGTTTGTATTGAATGGTGCGCGCAAAATTTTAAGTTTAAAATAGACGGATCATCGCTGCGCGGTGGCTTAAATTGCAACAGGAGGAACGACCTCCCTTGTTTGGGTTTTTAGAAATAGTCAAAGTGACTGAACACTCGACAAGAAAAATCTTCAGGACGGCCTGATTTCATGCTATTGAAGGAGGGCGTTATGGCCTGGATGATGTTGATATTGGCGGGTATTTTTGAAGTGGTTTGGGCATACTCCATGAAGTTGTCTGACGGCTTTAGTAAATTAACGCCCAGTATCGTGACTATCTTTTTTATGATTTTAAGTTTTGCGCTTTTGACCTATGCCATGCGTACTTTGCCATTAGGCACGGCTTATACGATTTGGACAGGTATAGGCGCAGTCGGTTCATTTTTAGTCGGTATTTTTGTTTTAGGCGAACCTGCCAGTGCTATGCGTATGTTGGCTGCAGTTCTGATTATTTCAGGTTTGGTGCTTATGAAAATTTCATCCAGCTAACTTGGAATGCAGTCTTTTAGTGTGTGCTCAATAACAGATCGGTTTGAGTTAAAAACAGGATGACCTGATACCCAATCTGCTTGAGGAGAAAAATAATGCAATTGGCATTTACTGAAATGGACACTCCTGTAGGCGTGCTTAAATTGGTGGCTCACGATCACGCATTGGTTGCGGTAATGTGGGATAACGAAGATCATAAACGGGTACGTTTAGCCAGTTTAGTTCGACAAGATGATCATCCAATTTTGCTCAAAACTCAGCAGCAACTCCAAGAGTATTTTGCAGGTCAGCGTCAGCAATTTGATGTGCCTCTTGATTTTGAAGGCACTGAATTTCAGAAGAAAGTCTGGCAGGCGTTATTAAGCATTCCTTTTGGGGAAACTCGTAGTTATAAGCAAATTGCCGAACAAGTTGGTAGTGAGAATGCGATGCGTGCCGTAGGGGCGGCAAATGGCAAAAATCCAATTTCGATTATTGCACCGTGTCATCGGGTGGTGGGTGCAAGTGGAAAATTGGTGGGCTTTGCAGGCGGGTTGGATAATAAAGCGATTTTGTTAAAGTTAGAATCTTCAACTTCAAAAGTTTAAATGACTGAGATTCAACAACAATTTTGATCAAAATAAAATAGAGCAGGGGAAATGTTAAAAACATTATTGTTGCAGTTTTGGTGGCTTATTCTGCTTGTTGCAGGTGTAGGGCTGATCAAAATTTTCAAACCTTTTCTAAAGGGAAAGGTGGGGGAACTCGCAGTAAGTACGCATGTGAAGTTGTATTTAGATGAACGTTATATCTTGTTGAATGATGTAACTTTGCCTGATGAGTTCGCAGGAACAACTCAAATAGATCATATTTTATTGAGTCCTTTTGGGGTTTTTGTGATTGAAACAAAAAACTATAAAGGCTGGATTTTTGGTGGAGAACGCCAAAAAGTATGGACACAAAAAATTTATAAAAAGACCTACAAGTTTCAAAATCCTGTCTATCAGAACTATAAGCATATAAAAGTTTTGGAATCAGTATTGAGCGATATTGTCGAGCCTGAATATCTGCATTCTGTGATTGTATTTATGCCAGACTGTGAGTTTAAGACCTCTTTGCCCAACAATGTTTTTAAAGGCAGTGCATGGGTTGAGTATGTCAAAGGTTTTCGGCATGAAGTCATTTCACCGATGAAACTGAAACGTATTCAGCTGAGAATTGAAAAAGAACTACTTGATAAGTCTTGGAAAACCAATCGTCAACATGTCGAAAATTTGAAACAACGGCACGAACGTTAAAAAGTTGCAATGAAAAACCCTGATACAAGGTGATCAGGGTTTGAAGGAGTTGAACGATAAGCACTAAAACCTTTTCGGAATTTTCTGTCCGTTCGGTACAGGCGTTTCCGCATATTTAAGCACACCAAACAACCAAGTTTCAGCATGTTGTACCGCTTGTTTCAGTTGATCTCCCATTGCCAAGCGCCCTGCAATAAAGCTCGCCAATGAACAGCCTGAACCGTGATATTCACCTTCAAGCCGTGGACAGCGGGTTTCTGAAACCATTTCATTGTTAATATACAGTGCATTACGAATATGATCAGGGGTATCTTCATGCCCACCTTTGACCAAAACGGCCTGCGCGCCCATTGCAAATAATTTAGCTGTTGCGCGTTCTAAATCATCTTCACCCGTTAAGGCACGTAATTCCACAGTATTTGGCGTGATTAAAGTCGCCAGTGGAATCAACTCGACAAATGCCTGAACCAAAGTCGCTTGATTACCTAAAGAACCACCACTATTGGCAACCAAAACAGGGTCAAGCACATATAAATAATCAGGATGTGCACGTAAAAAATCTGCCAGCGCTGCAATATTGTCAGTGGTGCCCAACATGCCCGACTTTACAACTTTAATGGGCAAATCATTCACCACCGCATTGGCTTGCGCCAATAACAATTCTTTAGACGTTGCTTCAAAGCCAAATACTTGCTGAGAGTTTTGAATGGTCAGTGCTGTGCAGGCAATCGCTGCATGTGCACCGCTATTGCCAACGGCTTCAATATCAGCCTGTAAACCAGCGCCACCCGAAGGGTCTAAACCAGAAAAACATAGTACTGTTGGTCGCACACACATATCCTTAATTGCTTCTATTTACGTTAGTATAGGCAACTTTGGAGTAACACTCGATAGTCATTTAGGCACATAGGCTGACATTGTGATAAAGAACCTTTTAATTGATTTAGATGGCACGCTGACCGACCCGAAAGAGGGCATTACCGCTTCTGCGCGTTATGGTTTGGCTAAGGTTGGACATCCTATTGCAGATACGGAAAATATTGATTGGATTATCGGGCCGCCCTTAAAAGCCTCTTTGGCAAAATTACTTCATGTAGATGTGCATGACGTATTGGCAGAGCAAGCCTTAGCAGGCTATCGAGAGCGTTTTGCTGCAACAGGCTTATTTGAAAATCATGTCTTTGAAGATGTTGCTGCAACATTGGCAGATTTAAAACAGCAAGGCTATCGACTGTTTTTAGCAACAGCCAAACCTGAAATTTATGCACGCCAAATTTTAGATCACTTCGATTTATTACAATATTTTGAATATCCCTACGGTAGCGAACTAAATGGTGAGCGTACCAATAAAGCGGATTTAATTGCCTATATTTTGCAGCAAGAACAATTGCAACCTGAACAATGTTTAATGATTGGAGATCGTGAACACGATATTTTAGGTGCACGAGCCAATGGAGTCGATTGTGTTGCAGTCGAATACGGCTATGGTTCGGCTCAGGAGTTAGACTTGGCTGCACCAAAACATAGAATTCAGTGTTTTGTGCAAATTTTGTCGGTGCTTGAATAGTTATCTGGATGAGCGAGATGCTTACATCTGTTTGCATTTCTAGCGCAGTGTTATTGCAAAGATCGTGCTTCAATATTTAATTTGAATATTTAATTTTAATATTGAAAGAGGGTATGTGATGAAGATATTTAGTCAATCTATTGCAGTAGTAGCGGTTTCAATACTGATGACTGCATGTGCCAATCATGCTGCTACATCCACAACACCTACTGCGCAGGTCGAAATGTACACATCATTGCAACATCGACAGTGTGAGCCAGATTCAGGTTTAACCCTTACGGAAATTGTTCAGCGTTTACAGCAAGCACAGATTCAGGTGAAGCGGGCCAGTGTAGGTTCAGATGGGCGGATGTATGCACAGGTCTGTGGTGGTGCAGATGGAAAAATTGCTATTGTCACGATTCCTCAATCTCAGCAGAAACAAGCAGCGGCATTGGGCTTTCAGCCTTACTCACAAATACGTTGAATTAAAGCATAAGTGCTGTTTTTAGTTGTCACCCATAAAAAAACCTCAGTTCTTTGCACTGAGGTTTTTTTACAACCGAATCAGGTTGAGATGTCAGGATACTTGGCGTTTCAAATTTTAGAACTGTGGTTTTACCACGACTAAAATTACAATCGCTAATAGCAGCACAGTCGGCATTTCATTGAAGAATCGCCAGAACTTGTGTGATTTATAATGCGCATTGCCAATCAGTTTTTGGCGGTAATAGCCACAAACCAAATGGTAAATCACCAATAAACCGACCAATGCTACTTTCAGGTAAAACCATAACGCATCGTGGTAATTGCGGGTCGCATCGCCCCAATCTACCAAAAAGTGTGCCGTGATGAGGGTGGCAATCATAGACGGCCACATAATCCCTCGGTACAACTTGCGCTCCATGATTTCAAAACGCTGATGGCTCAGTGTATCTTCACTCATGGCATGGTAAACATATAAACGTGGTAAGTAGAACAATGCAGCGAACCAGCAAACCACGGCAATAATATGTAATGCTTTTACCCATAAAAAAGCATCAGAAGGTGCATCCATCGACTATCCTATAGGAGATTATTCATCCCACTTCTTGAAAATAAGGCAGGCATTTACACCGCCAAAACCAAAACTGTTACTCATCACAGTATTCAATTTTGTGTCGCGTTTTTCAAGTACGATATCAAATGCTTTCGCGCCTTCATCAAGTTCAGTGACGTTGATGTTTGGTGCAATGAAGTCGTTTTGCATCATCAAGACAGAATAAATTGCTTCTTGAACGCCTGCAGCACCCAAGCTGTGACCAGTCATTGACTTCGTTGAGCTAAGAGCAGGCACTTTACCTTCACCAAACGCACGTTCCATGGCTTTCAATTCAGTCACGTCGCCTGCTGGAGTAGAAGTACCATGTGTGTTCACATAGTCAATTGCGTCTACACCGTGTTGTTTCGCTTCGTCTAAAGCCATCAAGATACAACGTGTTGCACCTTCACCGCTTGGTGCAACCATGTCTGCACCGTCAGAGTTTGCAGCATACGCAACCACTTCAGCTAAAATATTTGCACCACGTGCTTGTGCGTGTTCAAGTGATTCAAGAACCACGAAACCACCACCACCTGCAATGACGAAACCATCACGGTCTGCAGAGTACGGACGAGATGCTGTTTCTGGTGTGTCGTTGTATTTAGAACACAAAGCACCCATCGCATCAAACAATAAGCTTTGTGACCAGTGATCTTCTTCACCGCCACCTGCAAGCATTAAATCTTGTTTACCCAATTGAATTAGGTTGTAGGCATAACCAATTGCATCGGCAGAAGTTGCGCATGCACTGGTAATTGAGTGCGCGATACCTTGTAATTTGAACGCAACACCCAAGTTTGCCGTAATGGTGTTCGACATGTTACGTGGTACGAAGAACGGGCCAATTTTACGTGCGCCTTTTTCTTCAAGTAGCTCAATCATTTCTGCAACAGATGCAGTTGAGTTACCGCCTGAACCACCCGCGATACCGTAACGTGGGTTGCCTGCTAAATCTTCTTGCTTTAAGCCCGCATGTTCAATGGCATCTACTGCAGCGTTGTAAGCGTACATCGCACACACGCCCATAAAGCGTTTTAATTTACGGTCAATGTGGTTAAAGTTTTGTTCTGCTGCTGCACTTACGTGGCTTTTGAAATTAAGTTCAGCATAAGTTGGGTTGGAACGTGTCCCAGAAATACCGTTTTGTAAAGAATGAGTCACAGCTTCTAAAGTATTACCAATGCACGAGTTAATGCCCATGCCGGTGATTACAACACGTTTCATCTACAGATCCCTTTTATGGTGATAATGTTGAGCCGAACACCGTGACTGCCAAGCAATCGCTGATACGGTATGACTCATGTCTTACAATTGCGTTCATAATAGCAGAAAGAATTTTGAATTCTTATGGCAAATATGATGCCACTTTGCAGGGAAGATCAAACCGCAGCGAAGCGGTAAATGAGATGCAGGAAGCCAACCAAAAGATACACAATCATATTGAGATAAACTTAGACTACACCTAGTATCTACCCATAAATCATAGAAATTAAAAATGAGGAGTAAGAATGTCAGATTCCAAGAATAAACAATCAAGCGGATTCTTCTCGAATGCGATTGGGGTGGCTAAAAAGCTCAGCAGTACAGGCATCCATGTATTGCAGCAAGTTGCACCGGGTACTGTAGCGAAGGATGAGCACAGTGCAAAATCAGGGCAAATTATTGAAGGTCAGGCACGTAGCTTTAGTGCTTTTCAAGCGCGTCAATATGACAATCCTCAACACATGCTCAGACAGCATGTGCCTCAAGTTTCACGTCAGCTTTTAGGTCGTCACTATAACCGCGTCAATCAGGTGGCGAGTTTTGTGTCGCCCGATTTTTCCGACAAAATTTCAGATTACCTATTTGATCAGTTGAATAGTTTTACTTCCAATATCAGCTCTGTTGATGATGTGCTTGATCAGGCTGGCGTACGCGATTTAGAAGAATTGACTCAAGATGTAGATCGTTCTAAACGAATTAGTCAGGCACTCGCAGAACAAAATAAATGGATTGCATCACTGCAAGGCGCATTGACAGGTGCAACAGGAGTAATCGGTTCAACTATTGATGTGCCTGCATCTATTGTGATGTCTTTGCGTACCATTTATCAGGTGGGACGTGCATACGGTTTTGAACTGAACAAAGACACCGAGCAAGAAATTGTTCAGTTTATTTTTAAACAAATTGATTTAGGCGTCATTGCAGAAAAGCAAGCGGTACTGATGGGGCTAAAAACCTTATCCAATATGCTGCAAACTCATGATGTGCATCAATTACAAAATATGCTCGGTTCAAGCAATGATTATGAGGCATTAAAGAAATACTTCTTGAATGAGCAAGGTCAAGTCAAATGGCCGTGGTTGAATCATGTACCTAAGTTTTCCATGTTGAATAAACTCACGCCTGTAGCAACCGCATCGGTGAGTGCAGTATATAGCTGGAAATTGGTGGAAGATGTGCATCACAAGGCACAGCAAGTGTTTTCCAATGCCCGTAGCTATTTAATTCAGCATAAAGACAGCAATTTATCAGCCATTCATGCGTATGAAAAATCGTTGGAATTGCTGGCACAGGCTGCGCCTAAACTCTTGGAGCAATTGAAGGGCAATGAAGCTAAACATGCGGAGCAAGATGAATTAGTAGCGGGGCAAGAGCGCGCGGAATCTGCGCCGTCAGATGCTTTAGTGCAAACCGTATCAGACCATGAAAGTATCCGAGCGGTAAAAGTGCAGAAAAAATCGGACAAAGTGGAAACAACTGCAGCACAACTCGATGAAAATATTCAGCAAGGTCTAGAAGAATTGGCAGATCAAATGCTAGAGCCACATGCTGAAGTTGCACCGCAAAAACCTGCTGTACCTGCAGAAAAAATTGATGAATATAGGCTGGAAGATGCTTTGGAGCCAGTGGAAGATTCAACTCAAGTGGCTGAAACTGTTTCGGAAAATCCAGTAACATCAAGTACAGAAACTGCAAAGCAGGTTACAAAAAAGCCGAGAACTCGTACAAGTACTCGCAAGCCAAAAGCTGAATAAAAACAAGTGATAAGTAGAAATTTGGTTGGTATTTTAACTGCCTATGAAATATTGACCATTTTTCTATCTTCGCTTACAATTGCATGCCCTCAAAAAGTAGTATGTTTTTGGGGCTTTTTATTAACGGGAGAATTGCCACATGGCAACAACAAATCAGTTGATCCGTAAGGGTCGTACGACTTTGGTTGAAAAATCAAAAGTTCCTGCGTTGAAGGCTTGTCCACAACGTCGTGGTGTTTGTACACGTGTTTACACAACTACACCTAAAAAACCTAACTCAGCAATGCGTAAAGTTTGCCGTGTTCGCTTAACTTCAGGTTTTGAAGTTTCTAGCTACATCGGTGGTGAAGGTCACAACCTACAAGAGCACAGTGTTGTTCTTATCCGTGGTGGTCGTGTTAAAGACTTACCAGGTGTACGTTACCATACCGTTCGTGGTTCTTTAGACTGTGCTGGTGTGAAAGATCGTAACCAGTCACGTTCTAAATACGGTGCTAAACGTCCTAAGAAATAATCTTTTAAAGATTAAGCCCTTAGTTCGTAGAACTGCAATCCTTTATCGTCTCGCTTGTCTGATTTCTGCATTTAATTTTGTGAAATTCAAGCGACGTGTAGTAAGGCCAGCGAAATGCACACGACACTTTGTGCTACGGCTGGATCACCCTGAAGTGTCATATTTATAGGTAGTTTAAAATGCCAAGACGTCGCGTAGTCGCTGCTCGTGAAATCCTTCCGGATCCTAAATTCAGCAGCCAAACAATCGCTAAATTCATGAACCACGTAATGCAAGATGGTAAAAAATCTATTGCTGAAAGTATCGTTTACGGTGCTTTAGACCGCGTTCAAGAAAAATCTAAAGTAGACCCAGTTGAATTTTTTGAAGCTACGCTTGAAAAAGTTCGTCCAATGGTCGAAGTAAAAGCACGCCGTGTTGGTGGTGCTACTTATCAAGTTCCTATGGAAGTACGCCCATCCCGTCGTACTGCTTTAGCGATGCGTTGGTTGGTAGATGCTGCTGCTAAGCGTTCTGAAAAAACTATGGCGTTACGTCTTGCTGGCGAGTTGCTTGATGCATCTGAAGGTAAAGGCGCAGCGATCAAAAAACGTGAAGATGTGCACCGTATGGCTGAAGCCAACAAAGCCTTCTCTCACTACCGTTTCTAAGCGGATAAAACAGGCCCTAATCAGGAGGGTGATGAATCGGTTGTCACTGAATTGTCATCAAATCGCTTTAAGTTGCTAGGCAGCTTAAAGCGTCCTGTTTTAAACAACAAAATTTAGGAATGCTAGAAATCATGGCACGTCAAACCCCAATTTCTCGTTACCGTAACATTGGTATCTCTGCGCACATCGATGCGGGTAAAACAACAACTTCAGAACGTATTTTGTTCTATACAGGTGAAAGTCACAAACTTGGTGAAACTCACGAAGGTTCAGCAACAACTGACTGGATGGAACAAGAGCAAGAACGTGGTATTACTATTACCTCAGCAGCTGTAACATGCTTCTGGAAAG
This sequence comes from Acinetobacter sp. YH12058, assembly GCF_013419805.1. NCBI lineage: Bacteria > Pseudomonadati > Pseudomonadota > Gammaproteobacteria > Moraxellales > Moraxellaceae > Acinetobacter > Acinetobacter sp. YH12058. Next base: position 2,156 of record NZ_VOZL01000020.1, on the reverse strand, counting down.
GTATGGCTAACCAGTTTGACCAACACCGTATTAACGTAATTGACACCCCAGGACACGTTGACTTCACAATCGAAGTTGAGCGTTCTATGCGTGTTCTTGACGGTGCATGTATGGTTTACTGTGCTGTAGGTGGTGTACAACCTCAGTCTGAAACTGTATGGCGTCAAGCAAACAAATATAAAGTACCTCGTTTAGCGTTCGTGAACAAAATGGACCGTACAGGTGCAAACTTCTTCCGCGTTGTTGAACAAATGAAAACTCGCTTGGGTGCAAACCCAGTGCCTATCGTTGTTCCAGTGGGCGCAGAAGACACATTCACAGGTGTTGTTGACTTAATCGAAATGAAGTCAATCATCTGGGATGAAGCTTCACAAGGTATGAAGTTTGAATACGGTGAGATTCCAGCTGACCTTCAAGCAACTGCTGAAGAATGGCGTACGAACATGGTTGAAGCTGCTGCAGAAGCATCAGAAGAACTCATGGACAAGTACCTAGAAAATGGCGAACTTTCTAAAGAAGAAATCGTTGCTGGTTTACGTCAACGTACATTAGCGGGTGAAATTCAACCTGCAATGTGTGGTTCGGCATTCAAAAACAAAGGTGTTCAACGTATGTTGGACGCAGTAATTGAATTCTTACCTGCACCAACTGACGTTGAAGCGATCAAAGGTATCTTAGACGACAAAGACGAAACTGAAGGTTCTCGTGAAGCGTCTGACGAAGCACCTTTCGCAGCGTTAGCGTTCAAAATCATGAACGACAAATTCGTTGGTAACTTAACGTTCGTACGTGTTTACTCTGGTGTTCTTAAAGCGGGTAGCCCGGTTTATAACCCAGTGAAAATGAAGCGTGAGCGTATTGGTCGTATCGTACAGATGCACGCAAATGACCGTCACGACATCGAAGAAATTCGTGCAGGTGACATCGCAGCGTGTGTAGGTCTTAAAGATACAACCACTGGTGATACATTATGTGACGAAAACCACGTAATTACACTAGAGCGTATGGAATTCCCAGAGCCAGTAATTGCATTGGCTGTTGAACCTAAAACTAAAGCTGACCAAGAAAAAATGTCAGTTGCTTTAGGTCGCTTGGCGAAAGAAGATCCATCATTCCGCGTTCGTACAGACGAAGAATCTGGTCAAACGATCATTGCGGGTATGGGCGAGCTTCACCTTGACATCATCGTTGACCGTATGAAGCGTGAATTCAACGTAGAAGCGAACATTGGTAAACCAATGGTTGCATACCGCGAAACGATCAAAAAGACGATTGAGCAAGAAGGTAAATTCGTACGTCAAACTGGTGGTAAAGGTAAATTCGGTCACGTATTCGTACGTTTAGAGCCGCTTGATCCTGAAGCTGGTAAAGACTACGAATTCGCTGAAGAAGTTGTAGGTGGTGTAGTACCTAAAGAATTCTTCGGTGCAGTAGACAAAGGTATCCAAGAACGTATGAAGAATGGTGTCTTGGCTGGTTACCCAGTTGTAGGCATTAAAGCGACATTATTCGACGGTTCTTACCACGATGTCGACTCTGACGAATTATCGTTCAAAATGGCGGGTTCTTACGCATTCCGTGACGGTTTCATGAAAGCAGATCCTGTTCTTCTTGAGCCAATCATGAAAGTTGAAGTAGAAACTCCAGAAGACTACATGGGCGATATCATGGGTGACTTAAACCGTCGTCGTGGTATGGTTCAAGGTATGGACGACTTACCTGGTGGTACTAAAGCAATTCGTGCAGAAGTTCCACTTGCAGAGATGTTTGGTTACGCAACACACATGCGTTCTATGTCTCAAGGTCGTGCGACTTACTCTATGGAATTTGCTAAATATGCTGAAACTCCACGTAACGTGGCAGATGGCATCATTGCTAAATTCCAGTCTGGTGGTAAAAAAGGTGACGACGAGTAATCTTTCGATTACTATAAGCGCAAACTAATTCATAGTTAAAAAACCTAATGCTCATGGAGTGATCCTCCATGAGTTGTTTTAAAAAGGAAGATCTCATGGCTAAGGCTAAGTTCGAACGTAATAAGCCACACGTTAACGTGGGCACAATCGGTCACGTTGACCATGGTAAAACAACTTTAACAGCTGCGATTGCTACAGTATGTGCACGTAAGTTTGGTGGTGAAGCGAAAGATTACGCTG